>CAYWHT010000433.1:0-4268 GCA_964458135.1 uncultured Saprospiraceae bacterium
GCCGAAAAAATAGCGGCGTCATATTTTCACAAATCCTGAGTTGTCAGACTATATAGTATCAGGATTTTAAACCCCTTAGGAGACCGGCATTTATGATTCATCAGAAACTATTAGTCGGCTTGCACATTGGTGTATGGTTGGTGTCGATTGTTGGCTACGTGCTCATTTTTGACCGTTTCTTTCCGCTGCATTTGAGTTTGCTGCGCGCCTTTGGCAACGTATTGCCGATGGCGGTGATCTTTTACGTCAACTTGTATCTGGTCAATCGATTTTTGGAACAGAAAAAATACGTGCTTTACTTCCTGCTTGCCGGGTTGATCATTGGGGCATTTGTCGTATTGCGGGTGCAGATCAACCTTACCTTTCCGGACATTAAACCCAGAGCGTTATTGTTGAATGAGCCCGTCAATTTTCGCTTTGGCGCGTTGAGCACCAATATTTTGGTGCTGTTGTTGAGCGTCTTTTACCAAATTCTGCAAAACCGTTACCGCAACGAACAGCGCAACCTTCAGATCATCAGCGAACAACGGGAAGCCCAATTGCAATTCTTGCGCGGGCAAATCAATCCCCATTTCCTTTTCAATACCCTCAACAATATTTATTCCCTGGCGGTGATCGGTTCCGAAAAGACGGCGGAACTGGTGCTGAAACTGTCCAATCTGCTGCGTTACGTCATTTACGATAGCCAGGCCGGGCAGGTATTTCTCAACCGGGAAATGTATCAAATCCATCAGGTGATCGAGCTATTTCAAATGCGCAGTGAGGAGCCCCTGAACATTGAATTCCGGCATCAGGGCCCCACCGAGGGCTTCCTGATCGAACCCATGATCCTCCTTCCCATCGTGGAAAACTGCTTTAAACACTGCGATTTCGACTCCAATCCGGAGGCCTACGTGCGGGTGGAGTCCCAAACGCTTCCCGGCGGGCATCTCTACTTCCGCACCCTCAACTCCAAAGATGATTACCATCAGCAAAAGGATAAGGTCGGCGGAGTGGGACTGGAGAATATCAAAATGCGACTGAATTTGAAGTATCCCGATCAGCACTACCTGCAAATTCGCAACGAAGCGCATACTTTTGAAGTGACGCTTTCGCTGCAATTATCCGTTGATCCGCAAAAAAATAAGCAAGCTCATGGAAGGCAAGATCAAAACCCTGTTAGTCGATGACGAATTCCTGGCCCTTCAGTTGCTCGAAAAATTTGCCGAAAAGGCGCCGGAGCTGGAGATCATCGATAAGGTAAAATCCCCCATGCAGGCTTTGGAAATTCTCAACCGGGAACCGGTGGATCTTCTGTTTTTGGACATTCAGATGCCCGGCCTCAGCGGCAACAATCTCTTGCGCACCCTGCGCCGGCCGCCGGCCACCATTTTCACTACCGCCTATTCGGAATACGCCACGGAAGCCTTTGACCTCGACGCCGTCGACTACCTGCTCAAACCCTTTGCTTTTGAGCGCTTTCTCAAAGCCGTCAACAAAGCCAAAGATTTCTTGCAGGATCGCCAAGTCGACTCCAATCCCGTTTCCGCCAACTTTATGACCGCCAAAGTCGACGGTAAAATCGTGAAGGTCTATTACCGCGATATCCTCTTTATCGAAGGATTGAAAGAATACGTGCGCATCGTTTGCCAAAAAAATCGCTACGTCACCCTGGAAAGTTTGCACAATCTGGAGCATACACTACCGCGGGATGATTTTCTGCGCGTGCACAAATCCTATATCGTTGCGCTACCCAAAGTAGAAGCCTTGCTGGGCAATATGCTGGAGATTGGCCCGCATAAAATCCCCATTAGCAGGAGTAAGCGGGAGGAAGTGGTGCGGGTGATTTTTCGGGTTTAGGGGTGTATACCTTGCTCAATTCCCCACAATCGCAATCATCCGGTCTTGGTATACCGCCAGGCGAGTAATACGGGAAATATCGTAAAAGCGGAAATCAGCGATTTCTTCCCAGTATTCGTCGTTGATGCGATCGTACTTATAGAGCTTGCTGCCTTGGGCCATGAGAATGGTGCCGTCGCGCAGCAAGGCAAAGTCTTCCGATCCCTCGAGGGTGTTGATAATCTCCCGGCTTTGGTCGCGGTAAAGGCTGCGTTCCATAAACATCCACTCTCCGTTGCGGCTCTTTTGTACGTAAAGCAGGTTGCCGTTGTTGAGCTTTCGGAAACAACGCCCCACCTGATTGGCGATGGTTTTGACTTCATCGGTGCGGGTGTCGGCGATGCCCAGGGAATTGGAACCTCCTTCGGTCTGGAAGATGGCCACCCGCTGGCTGTTCATCCAGTGGTAATAGCCGATATTGTCGATATATTTGAAAATGGGCTTCCCATTAGACAGGCGGTCGATCGGAAACTGCCAGAGCCGCAGCAGGGTATCCCGGCCGTCGAATTCCATGCGAATGGCGGAAAAAGAGTAATAGTCAGGCATGCGAGCGGGCGAATATTCTCCGGCGCCCGTATCGGTTACCCGTGCTTTGGTGGTATCCCGCAGATTAAAGACGTACAATTCCGGCTGCCGCTGTTGCGGCGTCTGCACCGACAAATACAGCGTATTTTCATCAAAAAATTCGGGATGATTATTGTAACCGTTGTGGTTGAAGTCGGTCAGATAACGGGGGTTTTTAAACTCGAAAAGACTGTCGGTTACCTGGTCCATGTCAAAAAGATAAACATTGGAACGGGGTACGGATTGAGCTCGGAGCACAGCGGTCAATCCCAACAGCAGTAAAAGCGGCAAATAATGGTTGAACATGGCCATCGTTTTTGAATTTAATTGGTGCTTCGAACACCAACGATGGCGTAAAAATAAGATATCACAGGGATTAGTTGTTAGTAGTTGGTGGTTAGTCCGGTCCCTAACCACCAACCACTGATCACTAAGGAGGTTGCTGGTGATGCCGAAAATGACCCGACTTGGGTGCTCCCGAAACCATTTTGAACCTCATACGGGGCGGAAAAAATGGTGAAGGGAGCTTCCATTGATGGTCATTCGCAGGCCACAAGGTAAACCCTGTGGAATTCGCAGAGCGACTATTCCACAGGGTAAACTCCCCACTAGCTCCCGGAAAAGTAGAAGTTTTCCTGTACGATCTTGTCGCCTTCCCAGCGCTGAACGGCCACCTGCTTGCGCTGTACGCGCGGCCCGCCCTTCAGGCTGAAGTCGAACAGCCATTCCACCGCGGAGGTGCCGGCTTCCTCATCGGTGTTGACGGAAAGCACTTGGGCGTTGTGCCACTGCTCCACCGCGTCTACAAATCCTTTTTCGTACTCGCGGTTGGCGTCTTTGCCTTCGCGAGGTTGCTGATCGTTTTCCTGCATGACGCAGTGCTCGGCGTAAAACTGCTCGAAGGCGCCGAGGATGTTACCGTTCAAAATTTCCTGGTTAAGCGCCTGGACATTTTCCTTAATGCTTGCCATGGTTGGATTGATTTTGTTTATAAAATGGATGAATAAAATTGATGTTTAAACATTGAAAAAGATAAAAAAGGGGCTAATCCCCTGGATAATCCTGCCCCTCCCGCGCCTTATCGAGCAGGTCGCTGAGAAGGAAAGCCTCCGACTCGCTTAGGTTGCCGAGAATATTATCTAGCTGGTCGTTTTCCCGTTTGAGCCTTTCGAACAGCTTTTTTCCCTGCGCCGTCAGGCTTACATCCACCAAACGCTTGTCGGAAGAACAGATTTCCCGTTTAACCCATCCCTTCTGATGCATCCGCTCTACAATACGGGAAGTGTCGGACATATTGTCCAGCAGACGGTCCCGGATAACGGAGGTGCTGATTGGCTCTCCCGCTCCGTGCAGAATGCGCAGTACGTTGTACTGTTGTAGCGTAATATTATGGGGTTTGAGCAACGCTTTGATTCGACCGGTCAGCCAGTTGCTGGTGTAAATCAAATTGACCGTAGCCCGGTGGTGGGCACTGCGAAAGGGACGTTGCTGCTTTATGGCGTCTTCAATTTTTTTCATCTGTAACCGATTAACCGTTGCGGTGTTTTACCTATTTAATGTTGCAACTTCGAAAAAAGTTGAAAAGTAATTAACCCGGATTATGCATTAAAATAAAAGCTTGTTGGGAGTTTGCTGGTGATGCCGAAAATGACCAGATTTGGGTGCTCCCGAGGCACTACTATGGGGTGAAAAAATGGTGAAGAGAGCTTCCATAGATGGTCATTTGCAGGCTAAAGGGTAGTTCTAACTATTATTTCTTTCTGACAACTTGCAGGGGCCGAAATAAAGTGGTTTATTTGCAGCATTAACGTACACTTTATGGATCG
>CAYWHT010000434.1:0-3196 GCA_964458135.1 uncultured Saprospiraceae bacterium
AACTGATCCACGGGAACACAGCAATATTCTGCGGCGGTGCCGGCGGGCCGGTTCGATTGGGCGCCAAAGCACATCACTTTTTTGCCTAGCCAGTCTTCCTCCACGCCTTTACCTACCTGCCGGACAACGCCCGCGCCGTCGCTGTGCGGAATAATTTTGGGAAAAGGCATTCCCCGCTTGAAAGTGTCATTGCGCTTTTTAATATCTCCCGGATTGACGCCGGAATAGTACATCTCGATCTGCACTTCTCCTTCCTCGGGGAGTATTTCTTCGGTCTCCCCAACTTGCAATACATTTCTAGCTTTTCCTACTTTGGTATAAAATGCGGCTTTCATCCCAGGACATTGGTTTGGTGCTAACCCTTGTCAAGGTACGTGGATTTGGGGAAGGGTCAAAGCATGGGGCTACGGGAATATCGATTTGTTGAATTGTTGATTTGTCGGGTCCAGGTTTTGGGGGCACGGCGGTATTTTGCTATCCATAACTGACGATCCCAGGTGCGTCGTGATTTTTCCCTACCCGCCTCCCCTTCTCCACTTTCTTCTCGAGAATCGTCCGTTTACCCAAAATTCCATCACCGGTCACCTATTCACCTTTTCGGAAATCCCAATAACTTTCGCGACGAACTGGCGGGCGTCAAATTCCGGATTGGCCTGATTGATGCTGGCGGAGAGGGTGATGCCCTTTTCCGGTTGGTGGATCAGCAGGGCGCCGTAGAACCCGCCGTGGCCGTAATAGTCTTCACCGGCGATATCGTAATGGTAGATGCCTAAACCGTAATTACTTTCATTGTTGCGAGCCGGCTTAATCATCTTTTCGAGGGTGGAGGCGTTTTGGAACAGTTGGCCTTTGAACAACGCCTTGATAAAGATCGCCATTTCTCCGGTCGTTGAGACGATCCCTCCGCCGGCCCATTCGTAGGATGTATTGATCTTTTTCGTGATATCGAAGCGGTTGATGAAGGCGTGGGCCCGGCTGACCCCACCCCGTTCGGGCTCGTAATACTCAAAGTAGGTATTGTCGAGCTGCAGCGGCTCCAGGATGCGGGAGCGGATGGCCTGGGGTAAGGATTGCCCGGTGATTTGCTCGATGATCAGCCCCAGCAATACATAATTCATATCCGAGTAATGGTAGCCTTCCCCCGGCGCAAAAAAGGGCGTTTCGTTCAGCTTGTATTTGTAATAACGCCGGATGATTTTTTCGGGATTGTACTGCCTTTTGCGGTGAAAAAATACACTCAAATTAAAACGGGTTTCGGCATCGGTAAATATGTCCGGTATGCCGGTTTCGTGGGTCAGTAGCTGCCGGATAGTGATTTGGTGGGCGTAGGTCGTGTCGTTGAATACGTGGAACCGGTCAAACTCCAGGTAGTCTAAACCGTCCAAATAATTACCCGCCGGCTCATCGAGTTGTAACCGGCCTTTTTCCATGAGCTGGAGTAAGACGGTGGCGACCAGCGTTTTGGTGATGCTGGCCGTATTGTACTGGGCGTTGGCCTCAATGGCGCCCGACTTGCCGTCGGCCAGGCCGTGTCCTTCGTGAAAAAGGAAGCCGGTTTGCCGGTTTTCGAGAAAGAGCATAAAACTGTGTACGGGCTGTTTACCTTTATGCTGGATCTTTTCCAACATCATGGACCGGATCTGCCGGGTAGCGCGACTGGATTCCATTTGTGCTTTCGCCGGAATGGTGTTCATCGTTACGATCAAAGAGTACAGAATAATCGAACGGATAAAGTATAGTCTGACAACTCAGGATTTGTGAAAATATGACGCCGCTATTTTTTCGGCTGGCAAGGCGGAAAACGTAGGCATAGCCTAAGTTCTGTCGAGGCTTTCCAACGCAGCAAGGCGGAACTCCGAGGAGCGAAGCGACGATCAGCGAAGCTAAAAAGAGCAAGTCAGAATTCACAAATTTTGGGTTGTCAGACTATAGATCATCGGATTGGTTTTTGCGCGCTAGTTAAGCAGCTGAAAGACCTGTGACAAGCGTTGCCGGCGAGATTCGGTTCGAGCTGTAGGTGTCAAGCTACTGAACCGTCGCGTCGTAGCCAGGCTTTGAAAGCTTTTGCTTTTTCCCGACTGATGGTAATGGATAGGACATCGATAAACGGAATCAGGACGAGCCCCCACCATTTTTCTTTCATGGCTGATGAGTAATAATGCCTAATGTCGATATCCTTTCCAGGTGCCGCCGTAGCGGTAATAATCTCCTCTTTGGTAGTGTTCACAGCAGGCTTTACATATAAATATCCAGCTTTTACCCTTTTGGATTTGCACGCGGTAAAGGGTGGTGTGTTCCTCTTGGCAACGGTGGCAGTTTTTGGTTTTCAATTTGGAAATTTTATTCTTGGATAATCGTTTGGAGTTGGCGGCTAAACCCGTTTTGGATGGTCTGGTAAGTCAAGCGGTAGGGTTTTTCGGCAGTAATCAGGGCGGCAATGAGTACATAGGTTCTCAAACCCCGCGTAGATAGGTCCTACTTGCTTTGAAACGCCACTTTTCGTTCACCTGCACCCCATTTTTTGTTACAATCGATGATACTGCATACACGTCTACAGCCAATAGATGGCTTCTACTCATTCTTCTTCATCTCCCAACAACCCCTCCAACCGCTCCTCCGTACCTCGCAGTCGGTTCCGGCAGAAATGAATGAGCCTCCGCGCCCGTTCCACTCGTTGGGAAAGGGCTTCGATGCCGACCTTGTTTTCCTGTAATTCCCGCACGATGGTTTGTAATTCTTCCAGTGCCTGTTCGTAAGTCAGCTCTTCGTTTTTGGGCATAAGTACCGCTAGCTTTTATTGAGATTGATATATTGATTGGGAATTGGCTTATTACTCAAACCAATTCGGCCTCAGGATATCGTGCAAATATAAGAATTGGAGGAGGGAATTGCTTAGGCGGGTAAGTCTTTGGCCATTGGTCTTTGGTCTATAGATTCGAAATCTTTAATACACAGGAAGGGCGAGTTTCACGATTCATCATTCAACCCGCCCATCCACCTCCCCATCCCCAAACCGGATCCGGATGTGATCGCCCGCTTTCAGTTGCCGGGCCGAGCCGATCATGCGGCCTTCTTTGAGCGTGAGGGTGAAGCCCCGGCGCAGGGCGGTTTCTGGGGCGAGGAGTTCGACCAGCCCGGTACGCCGGTCGATCTGGAGTTCACCGTGCCGGTCAGCAAGACGGTGAATATTTCCACC
>CAYWHT010000434.1:3206-4257 GCA_964458135.1 uncultured Saprospiraceae bacterium
GGTTTGGCGGGCGTCTTTCAGTTGCTGACGCGTGAGTTGGGAGAGGCGTTGATCGATTTGTTGGAGCTGGTAGCGTTGTTCCGTCACCTTTTGCCGGCTGTGGTAGTGCAGGGATTGCTCCAATTGGGTGAGTTGGAGGTCGGATGCTTTTGAGCGGTGGCGTCCCAGTTGCTGGAGGCGAAAGCCGAGCTCTTGTAGTGTGGACTCGAAGCGGAAGGCTCGGTCGATCAGAAATTCCGCTACCGCCGTGGGGGTGCGCAAGGGGGTATGGGCGACCCGGTCGAGCACGGTTTCGTCGATTTCGTGACCAATGCCGCTGAGCACGGGCAGGGGGAATTGCGCCACCGCCCGGCACAGTTCCCGCCGGTCGAAGGCGGCGAGGTCCAGGCGGGCGCCGCCGCCCCGCAGGATGACCACGCAGTCGTAACGCTGTTTCATAGGTTTGATGCGGCGCAGTTGTTGCATCACTTCGGGCTCCACCAGTTGCCCCTGCATGGCGGCGGGGAACAGGTCGGCACGGAAGCGGTAGCCGAAACCGTTTTGTTCCAACTGCCGGCAAAAGTCACCGTAGCCGGCCGCCGTTTCGGAACTGACCACGGCGATGCGCTGGAGAACGGGGGGAAGGGTAAGGGTGGCATTGCGTTCCAGTAGCCCGTCCCGTTGTAGCGTTTCCAGGGTTTGACGACGCAATCGCTCTAGTTCCCCGAGGGTGTAACTGGGGTCGGCATCTTCCACCAGGAGCTTGAGGCCATAGCGTTCGTTGAACTGAACGCGCACTTGCAGGCGCACCTGCATGCCTTCCGTCAACAGGCTGTCGAGCTCTTTGCCCAGGCGCTTCTTCAATCGCCGGTAGTTGCGCTGCCAGCATACGGCATCCGAACGCGCAATGACTTCTTCACTTGTTTCCTCCTTTTGCACCAGCGACATGAACAGATGCCCACGAGCCCAGTTGGCTTGCCCGATTTCACAACTTATCCAAACCGGCTCGGCGAGGTTGAGGGTGAGCACCCGGCGGATGAATTCGTTGAGTTGGAAAAGGGTGTAGGTCATA
>CAYWHT010000435.1:0-1733 GCA_964458135.1 uncultured Saprospiraceae bacterium
AACATGCCCTACGAAGCCTCACCAACTATCCATAAACTAAGCTTTCTGGGCCGCTTTCGAGAAGCTCTTCTTCTTCGCCGTTTGCTTAGCCTTGAGATCTCCCGTAAGATCGGCCATGACGGGAGTCGCCACGAAGATCGAAGAATAAGTACCCACGATAATGCCGACCAGAAGGGCAAAAGCAAAGCCCTTGATGCTAGCACCACCGAAAACGAACAACAGCGCCACCACAAAAAAGGTAGTCAGCGAGGTGATCACCGTACGGCTAACGGTGCTGTCGATCGCCAGATTGATCACTTCTTCCTTGGTGCGTTGCGTGTAGGTGTTGAGGAATTCCCGGATGCGGTCGAATACCACCACGGTGTCGTTAATGGAGTAACCGATTACGGTGAGTAGGGCTGCGATGAAGGCCTGATCGATCTCCAGCGAGAAAGGCGCAAAGCCGTGCAGAATGGAGAACAAACTGAGTACGATCAGCACGTCGTGGAACAGCGCCGCCACGGCGCCCAAACTATACTGCCACTTGCTAAAGCGAATGAACAGGTAAAGGAAGATAAGCAACAGCGCAAAGGTAGTGGCGTAGTAGGCGCTGGTCGCGATATCGTCGGCAATAGTGGGGCCGACCTTGGCCGAGCGAGCAACGTGGGTGCCCGCGCCATCGGGATCCTTGAAAGACTCTAAATTGATATCGTTGGTCGTAATCTCGTCAACGCCGCTGTGCAAGGCCGCCAGAACGCGCTCCTGAGCGTCTTCGCTGTTGTCATTGACGAGATAGTCGGTCACGACGTTGTAGGTGTTGGCCGTGTTCACCGCCTTAACCACCGGGGTGTTGCCGTCGAAGACTTGGGTCAGCGTTTCCCGCATCCGGTTGACATCCACATCGGCACCCTCTTCGAAAGTGATATTGAAGGAGTATCCCCCGCGGAAGTCTACCCCCAGTTCGAAACCGCGGGTGGCGAAGGAGATCAGCCCCAGCACGATAATCGATCCGGAGATGATATAAGTCAGGCGGCGTTTGCCAAGCCAGTTGATCTTGAGGTTCGTAAGCACATCGCGGGTGGTCTTGGTGGCGAAGCTCATGCTCCGGTCTTTCTGCGTCCACCAGTCGATAATCATGCGGCCTACCAGTACGGCGGTAAAGAGCGAGGAAAGCACTCCAATGATCAAGACGACGGCAAAGCCCTTGATGGGGCCCAAGCCAAAGTAGGCCAGAACGAAGGCCGTCAACAGGGTGGTGACGTTGGCGTCGATGATGGCCGAATAAGAGTTTTGGAAGCCGTCCTGTATCGCCATTTTGAGCGACTTGCCTTCCCGCAGTTCTTCCCGCACCCGTTCAAAGATGATCACATTGGCGTCGACCGCCATACCGATCGTCAATACGATGCCGGCGATACCCGGCAGCGTCAGCACGGTGCCGAAGGAGGCCAACGCCCCGAAGATGAAGAACAGGTTCAAGAAAAGTGCAATGATGGATATGATGCCCGCCCCGCCGTAGTAGAAGATCATAAACACCAGCACCAGCGCGAAGCCGGACACCAGGGCGATCATGGAGCGGTTGATATTCTCCTGCCCCAGGGAGGGACCGACCAGGCTTTCCTGGATGATGGAAGTCTTGGCCGGAAGGCGGCCGACTTGCAGGATGTTGGCGAGGTCTTTGGCTTCCTGGATGGAGAAGTTGCCCGTAATTTGGGAATCGCCGGAAGTGATCGGATTTTGCACCGAAGGTGCGGAGA
>CAYWHT010000435.1:1743-4224 GCA_964458135.1 uncultured Saprospiraceae bacterium
CGTCGAGCACGATGGCGATCTCCCGTTTGTTAGCCTGCGCGGCTTTGGTGGTCATTTGTCCCCAGATCTTGGCGCCCTGGTTGTCCATTTTGAGGGACACCACCACGTCGTTGGTCTGCGGATCGGGTTGGGCCGAAGCATCCACGACGTGATCACCGGTGAGGGGGGCGCGCTCGCCGCGATCCTTCTTGATGGCGAACAACTGGTATTCGTCGGTCAGTTCACCGGTTTGCGGGTCTTTGATGGGATCGCGCGACCAGAGAAATTCCAGATCCCGCGGGAACAATTGCCGGATTTCGGGCCGCGCCAGCAGGGAGTCGACCAGCTTGCGCTTGTTGCGCTCGGCGGTGCCGATGGTGGCCAGTCCCATGCCCCCCTGGGAGTTGAGATTGAAATTGTCAAACAGGGGGCCCTGGTTGAGGTTGACCGGATTGTAGATCGTGTCGAGCGAGGCGATTTGCGTAGAATCGACATTTCCTAGGGAGTCGGTGACGTAGGAAGTGTCGATGCGCAGAATTTCCCGCTCGATCTCTCCGTCGCCAATGGTTTCGGCAAGCTTCTTATTGGCTTCAATAAAAGCCTGTGGAATATTCGCGTCGTTGATGCGGTAGACGTTCCAAAAATCCAGTTGGGCGGCCGCCTGCAGGAAGGTGCGGGCGCGCTGCGGGTTGTCGATGCCGGGAAGTTCCACGATGATGAGATCGCGGCTATCGTCGAGGGACACGTTGGGCTGGGTGACGCCCAGCTTATCGATGCGTTCCTTGAGTAATTTGAAGGTCAGGTCGACCGTTTCATTCGCCTTTTGGCGGATGAGGCGGACGACTTCACCGTCGCCCGTATTGAAGTTGATCTGATCGCGCAGGGCTTCGTTGCGCACGAAGATGGGCGCCAGATTTTTTTCGCCCCCGGACAATTCCCGGAAAGCATCGGCAAACAAGGTAACGTAATCGGCTTGGGCGTTTTGCTGGGCTTGGGAGGCTTGTTCTAACGCTTCTACAAAAGTCGGGTCCTTGCTGTCGTTGGCTAATGCCCGGATAAAATTGCGCAAATCCACTTGCAAGACGACGCGCATGCCGCCCTTGAGGTCGAGGCCGAGAGCCAATTGCTGCGCTTTCAGTTCCTGATAGGTGTAAGATTTCAACAGCGGAATCTCAAACACCTCTTCAGAGGACATGGAGTCCAAGTACTCGGCATACTTCTGCCGGTACACCTGCTTCTGCTGTTCTTCCGGCGCGTCTTGGCTGAACTGCTCGGCGTAGGCTTCCGCGTCGTTTTCCACCTTATTAGTGGGCAACACGAAAAGGTACTGCACCAGCGTGACCAAGGCCATCACCACAAGGAAGAACTTCACAATTCCTTTTCCTTGCATACTCCGTACAACTTTTTAGAAGGTTAGAATAACTTGTAAATTACTTAAAATCAGGACCTAGAGCAATCTTTTGCCGCTCTATTTTCTTTGATCCTCCCGAAAAAACTCCGCAAATATAGTCAAGATTTGGGAAAAGGGGTTAATAATGGGGCGGGATCGATTTTTGGAAAAGCGTTAAATGGTAGTTAGTAGTTGGATGGGGCAGGCCGGAATTTTGTGGATGTTTTTATCCCAGGCCGAGGCCGGCCCTTACACCGGCTAAAGCCTTGGTCGTCAAACGGCCAAATTAGAGGGTAAACCGCAGATAGAGGCCGCCGGTAACTTCGCTCATGTCCAGGAAGTAGAGATTGAGGAAAAGGTGATTGTTGAGAAGGGCGGCTCTGGCGCCAGCATTGATGTTGTCGGCATCGTATTCCAGGTGGGCTTGCAGGAACTTCCAGTTGGCTTCTACCCCGCCAAAAAGGCCGAGCAGGTAGTAATCTTGAGCATCGAAGAATTTATCCGTGCCGTAGCCCAGGTGAACGCGCAGCGGGACTTGCGGGATGAAGTTCAACTGCTTGCCGGCTACGATGTAGGTCGAAGATTGAAAGTCGTCGGTGCCGAAAGTATCGTGGGCGCCGAGGACGATGGAGGGAAGGTTTTTTCGCTCCCGCAGTACGTTGAGTCGCAGAAAGAGGGAGCGGGAGCCGAGTCCGCCCTCATTGCCTTGATTGTCGGTGCGGGTCACGCGGATAGTAGTTTCCAGAAAAGGCAGAAAGGTAAGGTTGGCGAAGTAGACCTTTTCGCCCTCTTCACCCTCCACGCTGAGTTCGGTCGAAGCGAAAGTCTGCGGCACGTAGTTGGCCCCAAACCGAATTTCGCGATCCTGGCCGATGTAGGCGGAAGGCGCGTAGGTTAGGCTGGTATTGCCCAGCAGGCCGGCCTGGGTAATCCAGGGAGTATCGGACTGCGCCTGCGCCCTAAGCGTAGCGATAACGAAAACGACGGATAAGATAATTCGGAATAACCTCATCGATCGCGAAATATTAACCCGGATTACGCATGAGTTTTTCGTAGTGAGCGGCGCAAATGGTTGCCAGGCCTGGTCGCTCGCAGGAAGGAGCCGCGCAGGC
>CAYWHT010000436.1:0-4219 GCA_964458135.1 uncultured Saprospiraceae bacterium
CCTGGACTATGTAAACTATTGCAAAAGTTCCAAAGCGACAATTTGGTTTGCGCCCCAACAATTCGGCTTCGGTAAAGGCGCCCAATTTGTGGATATTACGGGCTTCATCGAGCGAGGTTTGGAGATTGGCTTTTTGCAGTGCCCGGATGCCATCTCGTTTGGCGCTGGGTTGATCTTTGAACTTGATGGCGGTTACCATGGTCGTGGTGACTTGCACGAAATCTTGTTGCGTCATTTTGCGGGCCAGGGATTCGGTAGGGCGGTAATCTTCGGGTTTCAGGCTGTTGCGCCAGTAGTTGCCCGGCAGGTGTGCCGCTTCGTCGGCGCCGGCATCTACCGCGAGGGCAAGGTCGGCGGCAGTATGAAGGTGTACGGTATTGCGCAGCCCCGCTTCCTGACAAAGCTCCACGGCGCGCCGGAAAACATCCTCGGAGAGTCCTGCAGGTTTATCCTTGCCCTGGCCTTGTTCGTCGAGCAGGTAGAGCTTAATAAAATCGGGCCCTCCGGCCAAAATTTCGGCCCAGCGCTCCTCGAGCACCTCCACGGAAGGTAGGGCAAAAAAGGCTTTGCCGTCGTAGGCTGTCGGGGTCGAGACCGTAACGGGGGGCCAGGTTGCGCTCTCTCGGCCGGGTAAAAGTATTGCAGGGTGAATGGGCGTAGGCTCGGAGTTCGGTCAATGATCAACATGTGGATGCCGGTAGTAGGCTATGGTTGTTTTATTTAGCATTCATCTTATCATACCGCAACCCGCCGATTTTTACTTGTCAGTTGTTCCAAGAATTGGGTGTTTCATCGTTCAGGAAATACAATGAACCCATTGCGGGTTTAGTAGTTGGCCTCCGAATTGCTAATTTTCGACTCAAAGACCAAACCCGCAATGGGTTCAATGCCATATGCCAAAATATTGGGAAAAAAGATCGTTCGGGGTACAGTATTGGGAATGGGGCTTGCTGATGTTGTTTTACGCTAAATCACACCACTCCTCCTCCAACTCGGTCTCAATGGTATAGTGGGAAAAATTATAATCCCGGAGCAGGTCTTTGATCTGTTTTTTGACATCTATAATTTCTTCAAAGCGGGAGATGTCTTTTAATTTAATGTGTGTGGAAAAAACGTGGTGCTCGCCGTCGAGTGTCCAGAGATGGGTATGGTGTAGGGAGCCCACGCGATCGAGATTCAGGATTCGGTTTTTAATGGTTTCCAGATCGACGCCGGTGGGCTTGCCTTGCAGAAAAACGAAGACCGTATCGCGCAGCCGTTTTAACACATTGAAAAGGATAAACAGGGTTATGGCCAATGACAGGGCGGGATCCAGCCATTGTATATCTTGAAAGAGCAGCACGATGGCCACCATGAGCACCGCCACCCAGCCCAGTACGTCCTCCAGCAGATGCCAGCTGACCATCTTTTCGTTTATGGACTTACCCCGGTGCACTTTCCAGGCTGCATAGCCGTTGACGGCGATGCCGATCAACGCGAAGAGCACCATGCCGCGCGCATCGGCGGGCTCGGGGCTTTGAATCCGCCGGATCGCTTCCGTAACGATCACTACCGACCCGGCCACCAGCACCAGGCCGTTGATCAGGGCGCCCAGAAGAGAAAACCGGCGGTAGCCGTAAGTGAATTGTTCCGTGGCGCCGTGTTTTGCCTTGCCATCCAGGCACCAAGCCAGGCCGAGTGAAAGGCTGTCGCCCAAATCGTGCAGGGCGTCGGAGAGGATGGCTACACTGTTGGTATACAACCCTCCAAAAAACTCCAGCAAGGTAAAGCCCAGGTTTAAAAAGAAAGCCAACCGCAGATTTTTACCGGAATGGTAAGTAGCGTGAGCGTGCGCCATGGAGGTTTTGGTTTTTTTTGAATGTAAGGGGAAATCCGTGCACTTGTTTAGCCGCGAGGGAAAAGATTGGGCCAGGTATTTAGTTTAGTCGATAGGAATTTGAAATACCAGCGTGGTGCCCGAGGCATCGGAATGGAGGGTCAGGGCGCCCCCCATTTTTAAGGCCCGGTTGCGCATGGTGCGCAGGCCGATGCCTTTGGAGTTAGGTATTGCAGGCAGGTCAAACCCTTCACCGTCGTCCTGGACTTGCACGCGCAAATAGCGTTCCTCAAAATGGATTTGCAGGCAGATGCAGGCCGATCGGCTATGCTGAATACTATTGCTAAGGGCTTCCTGAATGATGCGAAAGGTGTTGAGCTCTACTTCCGGATTTAACCGGACTTCTCCTTCGTAGGTCAGCTTAATAGATATTGGGGTAGAAGCCTCCAGGGCTTCGATCAGTTCCTCTACGGAATACACGAGCCCTTGATCACGTATGGATATGGGGATCAACCGGTGGGCGATATTTCGGCATAGTTCAATAGAGTTCTCCAATTGCTCCAGGGCATTGACGAATCGTTGGTTGGAAGCGAGATGCGGGTAATCGACCGACAGATTTTTCAAATTCATGCCGACGATACTCAGGAATTGCACGACGCCGTCGTGCAGTTCGGAAGCGATACTCGTACGCTCCCGTTCAATGGCGTCCAGGGTGGCGTTGGCAATTTCCACATCGCGGTCGATGCGATCGGTAATATCGCGAATGAGGACGACGGCGCCGATGTTTTGGCCTTGGTCGCCGTAGAGAGCCGAGCCGTTGGCTTCGACGAAGCGCCGCGCGCACCCGGGGCGCTTGATGGTGAACTCCTGATTGCGCACCCTGCCCTGGTTCAACGCTTTAACCCAACTCATTTCGTCAGCCCTAAGCAGGCGTTCCTCTTCCATGGCGTAGAGCCCGTAGTGGGCGGGCCATTCCCCGGGGGGAATGCTTTCATCTACCCAACCTATCCAATCTTTTAAGGTTTTGTTGCAAAAGATAATTTTGCCTTCGGCATCGCAGGCGAGAATGGCGTCCGAAGCGTTTTGCATCAGGATTTGCAAATACTTTTCACTTTCGCGAAGTTGGTATTCGGTGCGCTTTTGCCGGTCAATATCCACGTGGGCGCCCGCCATGATCAGGGGCTCTCCCCGCTCGTCGCGTTTGATCACCCGCCCCGTGTCCAGAATCCATTGATAATCGCCGGCTTTATTGCGTACGCGGATTTCGGTGGTGAAACTTTCGCGCTCTCCCCGTCGGATCTCTTCAATAAACCCATTAATCCTATCCTTATCATCGGGATGCAGGTGTTGGAAAAAAAAGTCAGCCTCTCCACGCGTATCTTCCTTTCGGTACCCCAGCATGGAAGCCCAGTATTCGTTGATTTCGTTTTTGCCTTCGGGCATGTAGTAATGCCAGGTACCCAGATTCCCCCCCTGGATGGCGATATCGAGTTTTTCCAAGCTGGTTTGGAGGGCTTCCTCCTTACGACGCAGCTCGGTGACATCCAAAACGGTGGAAATCATTAAATTTTGGTCGTAAAGGGGGATGTTTTTGGCGTTAATGCGGCGCTTTTCCCCGCTCTGGGTAGTGATTTCAATGTTTTTCCAGACCATGCGCTTGGGGTCTCCGTTCGCCATATCGAAAGTAATTTGATTTTTTATTTGCTCGCGATAGGCCGGATCGGGATATACTTTTTGAAAAAATTGATCGACATCGGCAATTTGATCGGCGGGCCAACCGTAAGTTTTTGAAAATTGCCGGTTAACCAGCAGGATGCTTCCTTCATTAATTTTATTGACCGCAATACCCAGCGGGAGGTTATCTACAATTTTTTCAATGAGGTCTTTACTGCTTTCCAGTTCGGCAATGAGGCGGTCTTTATGGTAATCGGTATTCGGCAAGAGGGAAGTAGGCGCCTTGGCGGACATTAACTTCGGTGGGTATTCGGTTGGTCGATTCCGGTAAGCGCGCCGTCCGCACCATAGCATTCCGGCGGCCAGTCCAATCTGTATAAAACCGGCCAACCACCAGCTATACTGCCACTTTAACACGCCCTCCTCGGCTAATGCGTACGCCAGAAAAAAGCTAAGGCATACCCAGACAGTCCCAAGGAACAGATAAATGATGGCCGTTTGGAGTGGTTTTCTTTGGGATATTTGTTTCTCCATATTCTAAGATTAAAATGGAGGCGTCGTGGTGTTTTCTTAAAAATAAAAAGATTTTACTTAATTCATGTACTGAAAACTACCTTCAGTAAAAAATGACATCCTTTGGCCTATATTTTTGTTTTTTAGACATGTCCCGTAAACTAATGAACCCATTGCGGGTTTGGTCTTTGAGTCGAAAATTAGCCATTTTTTGAT
>CAYWHT010000437.1:0-518 GCA_964458135.1 uncultured Saprospiraceae bacterium
ACTACCCTGACTCTTACAAAGTGGGCCTCAACAATTCATAAAAACACTACCTTTTTTTAAATGCGGAAAGAGGTAAGCCTCCGCGGGAAATTCAGGTGTTAGCCGCTGAAGATTATTCTTTATCCGCACCCTTATCTCAATGGGTCCACGTACTCCAATTTTAGGTTATTGTAGTGCTTCGGGCATCAAGTAATCGGGCCTATTCGAAAGGCCGGTTTTTCGGCTGGCAAGGCGCCAACTCAAAGATGACGCCCCATATTAAATAGAGCATAGCCGAAGCTATCTGTCTGGCCTGCCTTTCTGTAGGTATTGCGGCGGGCGGAGAGAGCAGCGCCGCTAGCCGGAAAAGCAGTTCGCGAAGATGCCCGGTTATTTAGTGCGCGAAGCAAAAGGGTGTAAGCCGGCAATGTTCGGCTATTGGCGTTATCGATCGTAATTGCGATATTTCTCTTGGCGGAATATTCACGCTGCGTTCGGTTGCCATCACCTCCCCCCATAGACTTGGTGTTCTATTTTAT
>CAYWHT010000437.1:528-4217 GCA_964458135.1 uncultured Saprospiraceae bacterium
TTATTATTCGGTAGACCCCACGGTTAGTTTGACCGTGATGGCGCCTACGGGATTATGGCTTATACAAAAACTAGTTAACCTATGAAGAAGTCATTTACTACTGGGAGGGAGGTATTACTCCTCTTGACCATTCTCCAGTTATGTTGCACCGGGGTGCTTATGTCGCAAGACGATTACGAGCTCCCCGAATTACCACCAACCTACTTGACCTGTGAAGATCAGATTCCACAGCCGGATGCGAGCAGCCTTTACGGAATGCTGGCCACCGGTTGCTTTGACGATGATGACGCATGTGAAGACGAGCTACTGGAAGAAGGGGAAGCTTGTATCATCAAGGAAAATAACTGTATACAGCTGGCCTTGCTATGCGTACAAACCAACGAAGAAGGATTTCCCGTCTATCGTTTCCGTTATTTCAACCGTTGTCGTTCGCCGCTGAGCCAGATAACCTTCCGTTTACCGGCGGGCAACGACCTGCAAACCACCCCTGCGCACGATGAAATCGAAACATTTTGCGGTTCCAATTTCAAAGTGACGCGATCCGGCAGGGGAAATGATCAGTTTTTGACCTTCCGCGGCAAGGTTGCCGGACGACAGGCAATTGTCTTTGAGTACACCGTACACCGCCCCAAGATGCAGTCCGAGATCGAGGTTATTCCCGAAGCCGGTCCCTTCGACGATCCCATGATTTTTAAGATGAGCGATTGCTTCAACGGAGAGGGGTCCATCATTGAAAATATCCAGTACATCCATAAAAGGGAAGAGGGCAATACTTGTGACGGCAAGGAAGTCATCTATCACTACCGGGTATATTTTAATAATGGTTGGGGCCCACAAGACGTGGAGCAAACTTTCATCGTAGCCGGAGACGAGCAGGCGCCTACCGGTCAGGCCCCCTCCGGCCAGTCTAACCTCTCCAACCTCAGTCAGGTGCCCGCTCCCAACCCGGGCTGGGTTGCCTCCTACTACAGCGACAACTGCGGTTCCGTATACGGCGAGCACTACGACACCAAACAGTACGGTTCGGCTTGCGAAGGTTACACCGTAGAACATCACTATTACCTCAAAGATCAGTGCGGCAACAAAACCCAGGCTACCGTTACCCACAAAGTCAAGGGTTCCGGCAGCAGCGGCATCTACGGCAAATGCCCCGATCTGGACCAGTCTGATCTCCATTGCCTTTCGGAGGTGCCCGAGCCCGATGAGCACGAACTCGTATGGTATTATAAGGAAAAGTACGGCGCCGAGGTGACGGTAAAGTTCATTAAGAAAACGGTTTCCGGAAACGATTGCTACGGCTTCACCGTCAAACACAAGTACAAAATCCAGGACAAATGCGGTAACTATTGGTACTGCTACGTCACTTATTCCGGAAAAGACGATGTGCCGCCCTACAAAAAATCGGGTTACTATCTGGGCAAGAGCGGATTAACCGATCCGGCCCACGCCCCCGATCCCTACGATTACATGCACAAGGTCAAAGAAGCCTTCACCGATAAGTGCAATCCCTGGATTCAGGTAAAGTTTATTGAAGAAAAGCTGGAAGGCGATCACTGCGGCGGCGACTTTAAGGTCAAGCAGAAATACAAAATCATCGATGAGTGTGGCAACTTCATCTACTACACCGTCGTCCACAAGGGGCATAGCGACTACTACGGCGGCATTTCGGGCGTATGTCCGGATGGCGCGGACTACCTGCAGTGCCTCGCCGACGTGCCCACCAAACACGAACTCATCCAGGAAATCAAAGACAACTATCACTCTTACAGTGGTGGCGACATCTACGTAGAACTGGAATGGAAAGACGTTTGGGGTAATGAGTGCAGCGGTTTCCGGGTTAAATACAAATTCAAGATCTGGGACGATTGCGGTACGCAAAAAACCTGCACCATCAAATTCACCGGCAAGGACACCGAGCCGCCCAAGGTGAAATCCAATGCCACCCCCGGCAAATCGGGTCTCCACGCCCCGGAGGAGGCGCCGGATCCGAACGAGTACATGTGGGTCGTGAAATCCGCGCTGGAAGACAACTGCAACCCCTGGATTCAAGTGCAGCCGCTGACCAGCGAAACGGTTACCGACGGTTGCAGCGGAGAGTTCCAGATTATCCAGAAGTACAAGGCGATTGATGAATGTGGTAACTCCCAGGTCATCAAGGTCATTCACTACGGCAAAACCTACGGTTCCGGTCAATTGGTGGGCAGTTGCCCGGATGGCCTGGACAACCTGCAGTGCCTCAAAGACGTGCCCAGCCAATACGAAGCGGCCGAATTGCTGAAATCCAGCTTCCAGGGCGCCGACGGCAAAGAAGTGACCGTCAAACTGGAATGGAAAGACGTTTGGGGCAACGAATGCAGCGGTTTTAGAGTCAAATACAAATTCAAAATCATCGACAACTGCGGCAATTCCAAGATCTGCTACATCGAATATACCGGTAAGGATACCCTGCCGCCCCACCTCAACGAAGGCGCCCAGCTTGGGGAAGATTACCTGACGAGTCCCAACCAGGTGCCCAGCCAGAGCGAGTACATGTGGAAGGTAAAAGAAGCGGTAGTCGATAATTGCACCGACTGGATTGAAATCAAGCTGTTGGGCTCCCAGATGACGGGCGATGATTGCAGCGGCAACTTCAAAGTGGAGCAAAAATACCAGCTCGTCGATGAGTGCGGCAATAGCAAGATCATTGTCGTCATCTTCAAAGGCACGGGTTACGGCGGCGGCGGCCTGGTCGGCAGCTGCCCACCTGATCAGGATGGCCTGCAGTGTCTGGCCGATGTGCCCGGCACCGAAGAAGTCAAACAACTGCTCAAAAACGAGTTCAAGGGCGCCGATGGCGGCAGCGTCAGCGTTTCCCTGCTCGATAAGGATCAGTACGGCGACGAATGCGACGGCTTCCGAGTAGTGTATAAATTCCGCATCAAAGACAATTGCGGCAACAAAGTAGATTGCACCATCAAGTACCGGGGTAAAGACACCAAAGCGCCGACGGGCGTCTGCCCCGACGGCCTTTCGGATCTGGCCACTATGGATGAGGTGCCCGATCCGGATGAGTTTAAAGAAGAAGTGGTGCGCCAAAATTACACCGACAACTGCAGCGATTGGTTGTTTGTGGCCCTGATCTCGGAAGAAACCGAAGGCGATTACTGCAGCGGCTTTACCGTCACGCAGAAGTACGCCGTGGGTGACGAATGCGGCAACACCACCACTTGCATCGTCAAGCATACCGGTGGCGGCGACGGCATGAATATGATCGTCGGCACTTGCCCGCCCAACCGCAGCGGGCTGGACTGCATTACCGAAGTGCCCACCGCCGAAGAGGTGCGTCAGGAAGTCCTCGACAGCCTGCAACTCGCCGATGGGGGCGAAGTAACCGTTAAGCTGATCGAAACCCAGTCGGAAGGCGACGATTGCGAATTCTCCGTGCGTTACAAGTACCGCATAACGGGCGGTTGCGATGCCGAAAAGCTGTGTACCGTCAAATTTACGGGCGCCGACAACGAAGCTCCCGTATATACGAGTACGCCCAGCGATAAGACCATCGATTGCGGCGCGGAAATCGAATTCGACAAGCCGGAAGCCGAGGACGCTTGTGGACTGGCCTTTGTCGTGCAAGTAGGGGAAGATATCTTCATCGACGGCGACTGTCCGGCATCCTTCACCATCGTCCGCACCTGGGTGGCGCGCGATAC
>CAYWHT010000438.1:0-1560 GCA_964458135.1 uncultured Saprospiraceae bacterium
CCCCCCCGAGGCAACCTCCACTCCCAGGACCATCTTCAGCCAGTCCTCAACAGCGCACCCCTCGTCATCGGTTACCGTTACACAATATTCGCCCTGCTGCCCCAGGCCGGCAAGGTCTTCCTCGCTGGAGGTAAAGCCGTCGGGGCCACTCCAGCTGTAGGTATAATTACCCGATCCGCCGCTAACATCCAGCGCAATCGCGCCATCGTTGCCCTGATCGATAAAGGTGGTATTGATACCGGTCAGTTCCACCTTATTGTCTACGGTCACTTCAATAGCCTCCGGAGACAAGGTGCAGCCATTGGCGTCGGTAATCGTCAATTCGTACGATCCGGCGGCGAGATTATCCTGGTTCGTTTCGTCATCCGTCAGATCTCCCGCCCAGTCCAGGCTGTAGGGCCCCGTGCCGCCGGAAACGGTAAGCGCAATACTACCCGTATTATCATTGCAACCGGTGCCGATAACCTCGACATTACCGATACTCAAAGGGGTGGCGGGCTCGCTGACGGAAAAACTTTCCGTAATGGTTTCACTATTGGCGTTATCCGTTACGGTCACATTGTACTGCCCGGCCGGCAGGTCGGTCAGGTCTTGTGTAGTGCGATTTTCGAAATCCCACTGGTAAGTGTGATCACCGGATCCTCCTTCGATTTCTATATCGATGGCGCCGGTGTTTTCTCCGGAACACGCCACATCAGTGACCGCCGCAGTGTCAATACTGAAGACTGCTAAACTTCCGATGGTCACCTCTCCGGCCACAAAATCGGCATCGATTTCCACGGCCTGGCCGCTACTATTATTCTGGGAAACTTCAATGGGTAACGGGTTGCTGGAAAAGCTGACCATCGAGCTGTTGCCATCATCACCGACCACATCGAAGCATGCTTCAAAGATGGCCGAACCGTCGGGGAGATCAATCCCCAAAGCCGTAAGATCCTGCCATTGGGCGCTCAGGTTACCCTCGGAGCTTTCGATCACCGTGACCGAAGTTTCCGAAGTATTGCCCAGATTAGAGGAGGATTTAAAAGTGAGTTGGTTGGCGTCGTAATTAAGGGAAAACTGCATGCCGACGATATCGCTGAAGTTTCTGACGCGCACCGGTATGCACAGTTCCGAGCCGCTTTCGATAGTGGTGTCCGGAACGCTGATTTCGACCCGGCCGTCCCCGACGCCGTCATCGCCAATGGTTACGGTGCCCGGGTTGAGGCTGGCGTCGATGGTCACTGCCTGACCGTTATCGTCATTTTGAGTAATCTCGATCTCCAGTGGGGAGCCCGAGAAGCTGAGGTCGGTGGTTGCGCCATCGTTGCCCGTTACCTGGAAACACAGTTCGAATATGGTCGTTCCATTGGGCTGGTCAATGCCTAGCGCGCTCAAATCTTGCCATATGATGCTCAGATCTCCGGGCGCACTATTAATGACATTCAAGGAAGCTTCGCTTTCAAAAGAATTATTGGAGGAGACATATTCCAGGGCGTTGGCGTCATAGTTTACGGAAAATTGCATGCCGACCATACTGGAGAAGTTCCTCACCGTAACCGGAATACATACTTCCTCTCC
>CAYWHT010000438.1:1570-4201 GCA_964458135.1 uncultured Saprospiraceae bacterium
GTACCTGGGCTGCGGTTACGTCCTCCAGGTAGAGCTGTACGCCGTCGCCGCCGCTGCCCTGCCCTTCAATGGTGACCACGCCGTCATTAGTGGCGGCCGGTCCCGATTCAAACTCGCCTTGCTCGTTGCGGAAACTCAGTTCGATGATCCGTGGGGTATCGGAGAATTCGACCGTGGTCGTTCCACTACCGATGGCCGTAAAGCATACTTCAAATAGCAGCCCCCCATTGGGCACATCAATGGCGTCTTCTCCGGGCACGATGTAGGACACCGTAAGCTCTCCGGGATTGAGCACGTCATTGGGCGTGCTGAAAAAACTAGGTTGTAAGCCCTCCAACGATAGATTGCTGATGGAGTCGAACTGTAGCTGGGCCGGATCATAATTGATGGACAACTGAAATCCTTCCAGGCTTTGCAGGTTGTCACCGGTTACTTGCAGGCAAAAGCTTTCGTCACCCTGCACGGTTTTGCTTTCCATACTGAAGCCCCGTTCGCCGCTTCCACCTCCATCTTGATTTACAGTGACATTACCCTGGTCGGAACTGGTCACGGCCGCTTCCTGATCGCTGCCGTCCAGCACCCGAATGGGCGTAGGATTATCGGAGAATTGGATTTGGGTAGTTCCCTGGCTTTGGGCGGTAAAACACAGTTCGAAAACGGTTGTTCCGTCGGGAACCGTAACCGCGTTGCCGGGGGCATTATAGATGAGCCCGACTTGTCCGGCGCTACCGCCATTGCCGGGCGTGGTAAAGTCTCCTTCCGCCAGCCCATCCAGATTTAAATTATTGACGGCGGTAAACTGGAGCACACTGGGGTCATAAGAGAGGCTGAATTCGGCGGCGCCGATATCCATAAACCCCTGCACGCTTACCCGTACACAGACTTCACTACCAACCGTTGCCGTGGCGTCCGACAGCCGCAAGGTGACTTGGGGGGCGAGCGGGCCGCCTTCCCCCACGGTGACTACCGCCCTTTCGGTAGTCGGGTCTATCGTAGACCCGTCGGGTTTGGAAACTTCAATATCCAGGGGATTCTCTCCAATTTGCACAAAACTGGAAGCATCGGTGACCCCCCGAAGCCGAATGGTAAAGAGCCGTGTATCATCGGGAACGGTTACACCACTAGTGACGTTTGGGTTAAACCACGACACCGTAATTGCTCCAGCCGGCACCTGACTGTCGGGCCCCGGGGTGCCGATATTGTTGCTCAGCCCAGCGAAATCGTCGTCATTAACATTTTCAATGGCGACAAACTCCAATACGTTGGGATCCCAGTTCAAGGAGTATTGAAAACTGAGAATATCATCGAAATCACCAACCGTGATATCCAGCGTCACTTCCCCATTGACGGCCACCGAAGTGTCGACCGGCCTAACGGAAAAAACCGGCTGGGCTGCTAGTGGTAAACTCCCGATTACCAACAGGCCTACAATCAGACCCAATATTGATTTATTCATCTTTCTCGGAATTTGGGATAATTGAGTAAATAATTACGCTTATAAATGAATTAATTTTTGTACCCCGTAAAACTCATCGGCCAATACGTATAAAAAGTAAGTACCCTGCCCCGGAAACCGGAATGCCGGTAAATTCAATTCCTGAACGCCGGCATTTAAGTACTCTTCCCATTCGGCGACCGCGCGCCCCCGATCGTCTACCAATCGCATCCTGAGCTCAACCGCTTCGGGTGCTTCGAAACGAATACTAGTAGAAGTACGAAATGGATTAGGGCCCCCGGGTTTAAAGGAAAAGCGATTCGGTAAGATTTTTGTGCTTGTCGTTTGCCGTATGGTGACGCCGCCGTTTTGGTAATCCGTATTGATGGTCCGGTAGTCGGCTAAGGTGGTTTCCAAAGCCGTTGGCTCTCCGGTAAATGACAGCTCGGAACGCAATCCCGCACCTCCTTTTTCACCAATCACCCGGAAATGGAGTTGAAAAAGCACGGCGCCCTCATCCAGCGAAACCCCCTGTAGGGCGGGATCATGCCAGGAAAAGGTCAATTTACCGGAAGCGCAAAGTCGTTTGCCAAAATTGGCTTGTTCCGACATGCCCTCAATCGCGAATTGATCTACACTTTCAAATTCCAATAAGTCGGTATCCCAGACCAGCGTAAACTGTAATCCCAGAATATCTTCAAAAGATGCAACCTGGATAGGAGTTGATATGATGCTTCCTTGAACTGCTTCCAGCTCTGGCGCACTAATGACGGGATGTTGCGCGTAGGTAAGCTTGATGCTGGACAGCAATAGCCAAATAACTAGGAAGGTTCTTCCTGAAATTTTCATACCCATGGGATTATGTTAGAGAGCTCGCCCTAAAATTAGTCAGGTCACAAGGTAAGGAAAATCTATATAAATATTCTATGTCGGCGAGCAGTCCTTTTAAAAAAAGGGGAGTAGCCCCGGCAAACGGGGCTACTCCTTAAGGTCTTATCGTTGTGATTATTCTACGATAATCATCTTCTTAGTAGCCGTATGCTCAGCGGTTTCTACGCTGTAGAACAGTACGCCCGTGGGCAGACCGGCAGCTTTTACATCTACCTGGTTGGCGCCCTTGACGCCGTCCTGCTCGATGACGCGCAGTACGCGACCGCTAACGTCCTTAACCGTGATCGTGGCTTGAGCCGCTTGCG
>CAYWHT010000439.1:0-4195 GCA_964458135.1 uncultured Saprospiraceae bacterium
TTCAGTCAATGGAAGGTGGTACAACCGGCTCGGAGAGGGAACGGCCTGCGACTGTCGATGCTGGTTCAGCCGAAGCATATTGGGATGGGCGGCAATCCAGGCGTCGCCTTCGGCGTCTAAGGCTACGTTATCCAAACCATATCCCAGAAATTGTCGCGCCGTCAATTGCGGTTTTCCGTCCCCGCTCAATTGGTAGGTGAGGAGATTTCCTGCGATGGTCTCACTGACGTAGAGCTTTCGGCCATCGGGCGTCAGGGCAATGCCGTTGGGATAAGCCAGCCCGCGAACTGCTTTCCGCATTTTTTGCCCATCGAAATAGGCCAGGTAGCCGCCCCGCAACCCCAGGAAAGCATCCAATTTGCGGCCCAGCCCTGGGCCGTAGCGGCTTACATTGGTAACGTAAAAGCTTTGGGGGCCGGTAGCCACCAAATCATTGGGCCAGACGAGTAAAGGATCGGCGACACTATGGCGATGGATCAAAGAAGTATCGACGGATGACCATTCGAATATTTCGATAGTTTGTTGGCCGTCATCCCGGTGATTAACCGCAAAAATAAAGCTCCCGCTCACCGGGTGGCGGTAGAAATCGATGCCCTGCGGATGAAAATCGGCCGGACCGTTGCGGGTGAGATGACGGGGCGGCGCTTGTTGCAAATGGTCAATGAGGTAGACGCCGTCCGGGTATTCCGAAATAGCGCCGCCGCAGCGTTGGTGCACGGATGCGAATATCCGGCCCGCAGCCCGGTCGATGGCCAGGTCTTCCGGCCCGGGAAGACCGTCAACCACCAGCCGGGCCTCCTCATAGGCGCCCCGGTTTTCGCGGAACATGCCCAGACGGCGAAGCGAACGCAGTACGGCCAGCCCAATGGCGATTAATAGCAATACGCCTAACGCCCATTTCCAGTACCGGCGCATCATAGGTCGGCTTGGGTTTTCAAAAAGCCTTGCTGCGATAGCCAGCGCGCCGTCTCCCGCAGCGACGCTTCTATCGGAATAGAATCCAGCCCTAGCTCCCGTTGCGCCTTGCCGCAATCAAAGGTGAGGTGAGCGCGGGTGAGGCGCACCCCCTCCCGGGAAGCAATGGGCGCCCGCTTACTGAAATTATTGGAGATCAACTCCGCCACCGCGGCGGAGGTAATCGCCAGGGCGTAGGGAACGTGGCGCCGGGGCATGGCGATGCCACTGACGGCTTCCAGCTGACGCAGCAACTGCCCCAACTCCAGATTATGCTCGCCGAGGATGTAGCGCTCCCCGACGCGCCCGCGGCGTAAGGCGAGGAGGTGCCCCCGCGCCACCCGGCGCACATCCACAAAATTCAATGTGCAGTTAAAGTAGGCGGGGGTTTTCCGGTTGAGAAAGTCCATGATCATCCGCGTAGGCGCAGTCAGATTGAAATCTCCGGGCCCGATCGGGGTGGTGGGATAGACGATATTTGCGGGAAACCCCTCCGCAATCCGGCGCCGGACGTCTTCTTCCGCCCGCCATTTGGAGCGGGTATACGGGCCGGCCATAGCTTCCAGCGGCGGCAAAGGAGTCTCTTCGTTGATAAGGCCACCGGTAGATTGCCGATAGTTGCCGAGAATAGCTTCGGTGGAGGTGAAGACCACCCGCTTCACGCCCTGAAGGGCGGCCTGATCCATTACCAGGCGGGCGCCCTCATAATTGGGTTGTTCGAAATCTGCCCGCCGGAGCGCCCAGAGATGCGCATTAGCCGCAAGGTGGTAAAGGTGATCGACTCCCCGAACCGCTCGCTCAACCTTATCCTTGTCGAGCACGGAACCCTGAATAAATTCCACTTGCGCATCGGGAAAAGGAGGCTTACGCAAATCCAGTACCCGAACCGCATCACCTGCCTGAAGCAATTGCCGAACCAGGTGGCGGCCGATAAAGCCCGCCCCTCCCGTAACCAAAGCAGTGTATCCTGACATGAAGAATTAAATGTTCTTAAACGTAAAGGGCTTGACTTTTTGCCCATGGAGAACTACGTTTATTGTTTCTTAGCGTTTTACTTAAAAGATTTTTAGTGGATTCGTCAAAGCAAAACACCAATAAATCGGATTTTTCTCATCCATTGTACGGAGCAAATTTAAAAACGCTCTGGCGGCTTTCCAGAGAAAACGGCGGCCTGTCACCCGAACATCGCCCCAAGATGGGAATGGCCCTGCTCGCAGCCCTGGGCAGATGGCCCTTCACTCAAATCGAGCATTTGCTATACGACAAAAAACTCGATCGGATGCCCGAATTGCCGGCGCCGGTTTTCATCATCGGGCACTGGCGCAGCGGCACCACCCACCTGTGCAATGTACTGAGCAAATCTCCGCGTTTCGGCTTTCTCAGCCCCATCGCCTCCGGCCTTCCCTGGGAAATACTAACGATGGGGCGCCTGTTTCGGCGGCGCCTGGAAAAGCAATTGCCTTCCAGCCGACTGATCGACAACGTTCCCGTAAATCCCGATTCCCCACAGGAAGATGAATTCGCCATTGCCAACATGAGCAAAGTGTCGTTTCTGCACGCTCTGTATTTTCCCAGCCGCTTCGAGGAACATATCCGGCGGGGGGTATTTCTCGAAGGGCTTACCGAAAAAGAAGTCCGGCAGTGGCGGAACACCTTCCTCTACCTACTAAAGAAAATAAGTTACGAACAAGGCGCCGATAAACATTTGTTAGTAAAAAACCCGGTGTATACCGCACGGGTCAAGATGATCAAAGAGTTGGTTCCCCGGGCCAAGTTTATTCATATTTATCGAAATCCGCACCGCATTTTTCCGTCCATGAAGAATTACTACCGAAAATTATTGCCAGCCATGGCGCTGCAGTCCTACGAAAAGGTAGATATTGAGCGGGTGATTTTACGCACCTACCGCGATATGATGGACCGGCTCGAACGGGAGGCCAAACAGATCAACACGGAGGATTTTGCGCACGTCAAATTCGAAGATTTCGAACGGGAACCGCTTAATGAACTGGAAAGGGTATTCGACCAGCTTCAACTCGCGGATTTCGAAACGGATCGCCCGTACTTGCAAAACTACCTCGATTCCATTACCAATTACCGGAAAAACACCTTTGAAACCCCTAAAGAAGATCAAACCCTAGTCCGGGAATTCTGGGGGGGATACCTGGAAAAGTTAGGTTACTAACGCGCCCTCGTTCTATTAAAAAATGAAATCTCAAGCATTCATGGTTTTTCAGAACATCCAACGGTTGCTAGAGGAAGAAATCGAGGCCCTCGACCGGGAGCGCACGCCCGTAGAATTATACCAGCCTATCCGGTACCTGATGCTGCAGAGCCGGCAGCTCTTTAACGCCCATTTGGGGTTGCTCAGCCAATCGATATTCACGGACGATCTGCGCCCGGCGGTCAAGCCGGCAATTGGCGCTGAGTTATTCTACAGTTTTATCACTATGAGTGATGACTTGATCAATGGCGCTACGGAGCGGCACGGCGCGCCTACCGTGCACGAGAAGTGGGGGCAAAATACGGTTATTCTTTCCGGAGACGCCATGCTGATCAATTCCTACCAATTTGTTTCGGACGTGGCCGAAGCCTTCGTCGACGCTTTGGTGGAGGCCTTCATCCATTGTACAACCCGCGTCATTGAGGGGCGGCAGGTCGATCTACAACGGTCGAAGCTAGACCCGCCCTCTTCCGAAGCATATCTGGCCTTCATCCGCCGCCACATAGCGGTGCTTCCCGCCTTCTGCGCCGAGTTGGGGGCTATCTTGGCGGGAAGGGAACCGGCCGTCCGCAACCAGCTGCGCGCCTTCGGCGAAGAACTCGGCATGGCCGTACACCTGCAACACGAATTGGACCACAGCCTGGAAATGGCGCCGGTTAACGGCGGCGCCCACCATTACGCCCGGAGCATTACCAACCGCGACTCGTACCTGAAAGCGCGCCTGCGCGAACTCTCCGGCCACCCCCTTCCCACCGACTTGCCCGCCTTACTCGACAAATACCAGCTACAGGAGAGCCTAGAGCGAGAAATCAAAGGCTTCTTCCAACGGGCGAACCAATTGCTGGATCAGCTCCCCCTTGACGATGAGCGCAAGGAACCGATGCGGCGGTATTTGGAGACGCTGGTTAATGATTAGTGGTGAGTAGAGGGGAGATTTACGCAATTTTATCAGAGTAGTTTTTCTAGTACACTGTGTAATAAGTTCTTTGATGTTTTGGGATGGGTATTTTGGCGAAG
>CAYWHT010000440.1:0-4194 GCA_964458135.1 uncultured Saprospiraceae bacterium
AAAACACTCCATTAACATCAACGGCGGCACCAATAAGATTAAGTTTTCGGTGGGCGCCAATTATTTTAGCCAGGAAGGCTTGTTGAGAGTGATTGACAATGATTTTACCCGTACGAACCTTCGCGCCAAGGTAGAGTTAAAGGCCTCTGACCGGCTCAAAATCGGTGGCAATGTCATTCTCAGCAATTCCACCCAATTTGAGGCGCCGGACGGGGTGTGGTTCAATACTTATTTTGCCGTTCCGGTTATGCCGGTTTACGATCAGGAAGATATTCGTTCTTCGCCTGAACCCATCGCCAGTGCGCAAACCCTGGGTTACCGGGGAACGCAAAACCCATTTTTCATTCTTCACTATAACAGCAACCGGCACCGGGTGGGGGATATATTGGGTAATTTCAGCGCCGAGTACGATATCCTGCCCGATAATCTATCTTTTAAGATTGCCTATAACTATAATTACGGAACCCGTAATTCCCGCCTGGTTGATTTTGCATTTAATGACGGTCAGGTGCAAAATCAGAATGGTTTGACCAGGCGAAGTGTGACGACCTTTAACCAAATTTTGGATAACATCCTCACCTATGAGAACTCTTTTAACCGGCACAATCTGACCGTCATGGGCGGGTATTCTTACCGCTCCGAACAGATGGAGGGCGTCTTTGCCCGGGCCAGGGAAATTCAGGGACTCGAAAGGGGCAATGAATCGCTCTGGTTTATCAGTGATTCCGACGGCGCTCAGAATGGATTGATTGATGAAAGCGGAACCGGAGATGTGGGCGGAAGGATCTTTGGCGTATCTTATCTCAGCAGGATAGCCTACAATTTTGACCGCAAGTACCTGCTTTACGGCACCTACCGGAGAGACGGCACCAATAAATTTCAGGCCAAGTGGGGCAATTTCTTCACCTTCGGCGCCGGTTGGGTAGCTTCCGCCGAACCCTTCTTTGACCTTCCTTTCGTTGATTACTTGAAGCTAAGGGGTAGTTGGGGTGAACTAGGCAACGACGCCATTGATCCGGCCGTAGGGCAGGCAACCCGCAACTCGATCTTTACCGCCCTTGACGACACCCGCTTTCAAGGGCTCACGGTCGATAACGCCTTTGATCTTGTGACGAGGTGGGAAACGGTCGTGGAAACGAATCTAGGCCTGACCGCTAATTTTTTCAATTCAAGGCTGTCTCTCGAAGCTGATGTTTTCAGACGCGACACCCGGGACGCCGTTACGCTGCTCCTGGTTCCGGGTCAGCGGGACATCATTCGCAGAAGCCTGGCCAGTGTTCGAAACAGTGGCGTCGAACTGCAGCTGGGATGGTCGGATAACATCAGTGAAGATTTCTCGTTCTCCGTTGGCGGCAACTTGGCTACTCTGAACAACGAAGTGCTCGACCTGGGGCCCGGCCCCGGCTACCTGGATGCCGGCTCCGCTGAATTCAGGCAGCGTTCCATTGAGGGTCAAACCGTCAATGCCTACTTTGGATACGAAGTTGAAGGTATTTTCCAAAACGATGAGCATATCGAGAATAGCGGCTACAGCTCAGAATTCATATCCAACAACCGGATCGAACCCGGAGACTTCTTCTTCAGAGACCAAAACGGCGACGGCGCCATTAACGCCGATGACCGGGTGGTGCTGGGGTCTTTCCTTCCCGATCTTACCTTCGGTGGTTATTTGAATGCGTCCTATAAAAATTTCGACCTATCCTTGACTATCCAGGGGCAAACCGGCCACTCCATACTAAATCGTAAACGGGGCGAAATTATCTGGTCTACCGATCCCAATATCGATGCGGAATTGGCGGCCAACCTGTGGCGGGGAGACGGCACCTCCAATCGTTATCCATCCGCTGCCGGGCTAAGAAAAGGCTACAACCAGCAGATGAGTGAATACTATCTCGAAGATGGCTCTTACTTTAGAATTCAAAACGTAAGACTGGGCTACAATTTCAAAGACTTGACGGCTTCGAAAGCCAAATGGCCGGAAGTCAGCGTCTATCTTACGGCGGAAAGACCGGTCACCATATTCGATTATAACGGGTTTAATCCCGAAGTGCCGAATGGCATTGACCGGCAGACCTACCCGATTCCCGCGGTTTACACCGCCGGAATTGATCTAACATTTTAAACGGAGCAAAAACCATAAAAATAATGAGGAGAGCAATAAAAATAAGCGTATTCCTGGTGATCGGATTTATTTTGATCCCATTTACCTCCTGTGATGACGACTTGAACGAGCCCCTTGATCAGGAATTCCTGGTGGAAGACGTGGACTATTCCGATACCGAAGACATGTTCTCGGTCTTGATCGGCGCCTACGGTAATCTCCAGTTTTTGCAGTGGGAAACATTTCCGCTGATTGCCGTACGGGGCGATGATGTCAATGCCGCCGGCGACCAGTTTCCGCTTCAGGAAGCCGACGCCTTCAGGTACGATCCCGCAGCGTGGATCCACAACTCGGTCTGGCTCAATTTATACGGAGACATGTTTGCCTTTAACGCAGCAATCGATGAAATTAAAAGGTACCGGGAATTTGCCAGTGACCCACAGCTTGCCGATCAGTACATCGCCGAAGTTCAAGTCATGAAGGGATGGGAACTATTGCAGATGATCCGAATTTGGGGCGAAGTCTTCATTCCCGAAACGCCGCTTGCGGTGGAATTGTATGATCTGGAGTTGCAATCCTTTGAAGAGGGATTACAGTACATCTCGGATTTGATGGATGAAGCGATTCCATTACTTCCGGATCTCCACCCCAATCAACGAAGCGATGTGCCCGGGGGCATTACCCGGCATACGGCCCTGGCCGTTAAGGCGATGGCCAATCTCGAACTGAAAAACTGGCAAGCCGTGACCGACGCCACCGGCGAAATCATCAGCTCCGGGCATTATGCACTCGAGGAAGATTATTACAACCTGTTCAAGACCGCCGGGAAGTTGAATAATGAGAACGTTCTGGAATTACAGTATTCCGATTACGGGCAGAGTTCCGGAGAATCCAATTATTACCTGCATAGATTTTTCGGCCCGCAGGGCTGGTCGCCAAAGGTAAGTGGCTCCGGCGGTGGCTGGGGATTCTGGGAACCCACCCTGAAGTATGTCAAGTTTATGTTGGATCGGGGAGAAGAATTGCGGTTGCAAACCAGCGTTTTATTTACTAATGCCGGAATCGAAGAACTGGAGAGTGATCCCGGCTATTCCGATTTACCCGATTGGATTTCCAATATTACCCCTAACGGAGATACGCTGAACAATTACGCACGCGCCAATTTTGCCAGTGGAAAGCATTACCTGCCCTCCGAGGAACTATTTCCCGGCAGAACCCGGTACGGAAGCAACAAGAATTTTATCTGCATCCGTTATTCCGAAATTTTGCTCATGCACGCCGAGGCCATAACCCAGGGCGCCTCAAGTTCAGTGATGACCGCGGATGAAGCCGTTAATGAAGTTAGGACGCGGGCCGGACTGGAGCCTATCTCGGGGGTTACGCTGGAAGTTGTACTGGATGAAATATTCGCAGAAGTCGCCATGGACTGGGGCGTCCGGTTCTACGATCTGGTTCGCCACGGTAGAATAGCTGAGCTGAATCATAACGGATGGACCTACACCGAAGATAAAAGATTCTACGTGTACCCACAGGCACAGATTGACCTACTTCCTCAATTAAATAATTAAGCGCTGGTTGGGATTTTGCTTTTGAGGCGAACGCCGCCAAAAGAGCGAAATCCCAACCAACTCTTCGCAATTTGCTCGCATTTATACAAGCACCGATTTATTTAGTATGAAAATAAAAGCTATTCTATTTTTCTGGTTGATTGCCGGCCTCGTGCATGCGCAAGATAAAGAGATGGATCAGTTCATTGATGAGCTGATCGGGAAAATGACAATAGAAGAGAAATTAGGTCAACTCAATTTATCCTCCGGAGTAGGTGATTTAAAGGTGATTACCGAAGGGGAAGGCCGGATTGATTACATAAAAAAAGGATTGATCGGATCATCTTGGGGATATGAAAGCCAGAAGGCCGCCGTGCATGAATCCAGGCTTGGTATTCCGTTAATTACCGGGCGCGATGTTATTCATGGATACAAGACCACTTTCCCTATTCCTCTGGCCATGTCGTGTATGTGGGATGTGGAGCTAATCGAAAAGATGGCCCGCATCTCCGCTATCGAGGCCAGCTGCGCGGGCATCAACTGGAC
>CAYWHT010000441.1:0-4180 GCA_964458135.1 uncultured Saprospiraceae bacterium
CTCTTCTTATCCGTACAATTCCAACGTCATGCAACAGCCCGAGCATGGTGCGGTAAAGCTGGAAGAGGTAAGTCCCAATAACTGGAAAGTCACCTACACGCCCAATGCGGGCTACATGGGGGAGGATGAGTTTCGCGTATCGGTCTGGACATCGGGCATGCCCGCCATTCCGAGCCTGCGCATCGTGCGGGTCAACGTGCTCCCCTCCAAAGTAATCGCCAAAAGAGATTACGCCACAACTTTCACGGATGAATCCATCGATCTGGACGTGCTGACCAACGACTTCAGCAGTTCCGGAGAACTTTCCCTCAAAAATATTTTGCTCGTCAATAACGGTGAAGCAAGCATCTCAAACGGCGGCCAGTCGGTCGCCTTCACGCCCAATCCCGGTTTCCAGGGCATCGCCCACCTGAATTACGTAGCCTGCGATCAGTACGGTAGTTGCGATCAGGCCACCGTCAGCGTCAACGTGCTGGACGAAGCTTCCCAACGGCCCGATACTATAGAGATCTTCACCAAGAAAAACCGCTCCCAGATCGTTCTGATTCCCGAGGATTTTGACCTGGCGCAGTCTCCGGAAAACGGGGTCTACACCGAGCAAACCGACATTCCCGAATACCAGCCCAACCAAGATTTCGTGGGCAGCGACTTTCTCATCTTCGCCAAAGGCAATATGGCGAAAGTCATCAAGGTAACCGTCCTGGATGTAGTCGATAACACCTTTGCCTTTGACGACGAAGTCAATACCTCGCCTTATGAACCGGTAGAGTTCAATATCCTGGATAACGACTATTACGAGCAGGCTTCCGGCTGTCTTTCTTTCGTGCAACCCGAGTTCGGCAGGGTGGAGAAGGGCGGATTGCCGAACGGCACCATGACTTACTACCCCCCGGAAGATTTCCAGGGGGTGGATCAATTCACCTACACCATTCAGGATCCGGAATGCTCGGGCAAGACCGAAACCGCCACCGTTTACATCTACGTGAGCAACCACGAGCCTGCTTCTTCCAAATTCTTGATGCAAACGCCCAAAAAGACGCCCCTGGTTATCGGCTATAACGTGCCGATTACCAATTTCGAGTTTGAAGTCAAGGAGCAGGCTAAACTCGGTACGGCGCGCTTTTTAGAGGGCGACGTGGATACGGTGATCTACGGGCAGCAGATTCGTGGTTATAACGTAATCCTCTACGTTCCGGACGAAGGGGTCAGTAGCGGAACCGATGAATTCGAAATTCTCTACTGTGTTAATAAGAATGACGTCTGCCAATACCGCAAGTCGGTAAAAATTGAGGTGGACATCCTCGATATCGGCAATGATAACGAGCAAAAATGTATCGGTGATTGCGTCTGGGCGGGAGACACCAATCAGGACGGCATCGTCGATATGGAAGACCTGCTTCCCCTCGGTCTCTACATGGGCGAAGTGGGCAAGCCGCGCGACTCGGTCGACTTTTCCGAATGGTACGGTCAGTTCGGGGAAAACTGGGGCAGTAAGATGGGCACTTCCCAACACGATATCAAACACCTGGATACCGATGGCGACAGCATCATCAGCGCCCGCGATACCCAGGCGATCAATATGTTCTACGGGCGCACGCACTCCCTAACCGATAAAGAAATTTCTTTCTACCAGCACCCCATTGAATTGCGCGGGCCGGACGAAGCTTATCCCGGAGACGTGGTCGAATTTGAACTGGTGCTGGGTTCCGATCAGCAACCCGCGGTGGACGTCTACGGCTTTACCTTCCCCTTCGAATACAATCCGCAGTTTTTCGACCCGAATAGCGTCCGGGTGGATTTTGAGGGTTTTAGTTGGCTGTCTTATGATTCGCCGGTGCTTAGCATGTCGCGCAATGATATACGAGGCCGGGTGGATGCAGGCTATACGCGGACGAATGGTAAAGTGGCTTCGGGTTTTGGAACCATTGGGACTATTCATATTGTAGTTGATGAAGATATTAACGGCATCCGCCCCGGCGACGAAGCAATCGAAGTCACCCTCGGCGGTGGCGACGCCCGCATCATGACCGGTACGGGGCAATCCCAGGGATTGCGGATCGGCGAGCATACGCTAAAGATTAAGCTCCGGCGCCCGGAACCGGAAAGCGAGGAGCGCTTTGCGCCCCGGAACGAAGATCTCAAAGTGTACCCCAATCCCACGCGCAGCTTGCTCAACGTGCACCTCAACGGAGGGCGGGAATTCAGCGAGTTGGTGCTGTACAATCTTACCGGCCAAGTCGTTTACCGCGAGCAGGGGCTGCAAACCCAACACCGCGTGGTCAACCTGAACAACCTGGATACGGGCTTGTACATTTTGTCGGTCATCACCGGGGAGGGCGTGCTCAACCAGCGCGTCAAAGTGGTCCGGGACTAAGTGGTTGGAGAAAAAGTGCTGACGAATAGATATATTTGTATAATATTGAGATATTAACATTCGTTACCCTTTAGACATTTATTGCTTTACTTACATATTCGTGGAATTATAATCATTGCTATGCGTCGCATCCTTCGGGATGCGACTTTTTTCCCTTCCAAGACGAAATCTGATCCCGAAAATCTGTTTTAAAACGGTTGTTTTTCACTTTTCTGATCCCAAAAACGTCTCAAGTCATTGAATATCAAATGTCTAATGTGTTAGACATCTAAAATATTTATTCACAAAGCACGATTTTTGTCTTTGTATGCAGCCGGAATAAGTCTAATATTTGTAATGTGATACGAAGGAATTGAGGTTGATGAAAAGCAATGGGAATGCAAAAGTAGATTCCCGAGGGGTGAAAACCCCAACTTGATTTGGATATGTTCATGGGATTATAACTTGTCAGTAGTAAGTCGTCCAATTTAATGGGCGACTTACTAACTTTTAGCAAGCGAGGCGATTGAATGCGAGTTATTTCCCCAAGCAAGCGATTTATTCATTTTGGATATGTTCATGGGATTATAATTAATTGTACAGGTCGTACCCGCAGAGGGTACGACTTTTTTTTTGGATACCAGTGGTGGAGTTTCGGGGCAAGGCAAGGTCTATGGGGAGGAAAGTTTAGAAGTGGAGGAGTTGAGAAGTGGAGGAGTTGAGAAGTGGAGGGACGCACGGGGAAATAGCGGCTTGTACTTCAATCAAAGCGCAGGGCTGCGAGAGGGTTTATGGTATAATTTCGCCCTCACAATCAAGGATTTGTGAATTAGATGACACAGTTATTTGAGCCGTCTCCTGGCCACCCGTCCAAATAGCCATTTAGCCTTATTCCCGGCAATGCGAGTCCAAAGCTCCCGTTCCAAACCAATCATCCGGCGGGAGCCCAACGAATCAACTATTCCTACTTTCCATACCGCTCCAAAATCCGCCGCACCGATCCCACATACCCTCTGCCGAACAAATTAACGTGCACCAACAAGTAGTACAGCTGAAAAAGGTCCATCCGGTTATCCCAATGGCTTTCCAGGGGGTAGGTCTGATCGTAGGCTTCGTAAAACTCGCGGGCAAACCCTCCGAAGAGCAGGGACATGCCTAAGTCAAATTCACGATGCGAATAGGCTACCGAGGGATCGATCAGTACGGGGCGGCCGGCTTCATCGGCCAGGTAATTGCCGCCCCAGAGGTCGCCGTGGATGAGGGCGGGTGGTTCTTCGGGCACGAGCTCTGGGAGCCGGGTGATGAGCCGCTCGAGTAGTTGCTCGTCGGCTTGGGTAAGGAGGCCGCTGCTGTGAGCCATTTCCAATTGAGGGCGTAGCCGGGTCTCGGCGTAAAAGTCAAAGAAATTTTCGTAGCGCCCGTTGATTTGCGGCAGGCTGCCGATGAAGTTGTCGGTCTCCAGGCCGAAGAAGGGCTGGGCCTGCCGGTGCAGGGCCGCCAGTTCCTGGCCGAACACGGTCCAGAAATCGGGGGCGCGGCTCCCGCTTTCGATCATTTCCATCAACAGGAAGGCGTGACCGCCGGCCTGGCCGTGTTGGAAGACGCGGGGAACGCGCAGGCGACCGTTATCCGCCAATACAGACAGCCCCTGGGCTTCGGTGGCGAACATGCGGGCCGAATCGGCCGCGCGGTTGAGTTTCAAAAAGTAGGACCCCCGCTCCGTTTCCAGCTGGCGGGCTTCGTTGATGTCGCCGCCGCCGACGGTCGCAACGTTGCGGATATCCGATTGCAAAAATGCTTCACAGGCTTGTCGTACAGCTTCTGGTA
>CAYWHT010000442.1:0-679 GCA_964458135.1 uncultured Saprospiraceae bacterium
GTTGATCTTAATGGGTGTATTGAGCGGGATACGGTCACCCTTACCTTTCAACCCTTTCCCGAAATCCAACTTCAAAATGAAGATACCACTATCTGTGAAGGAGAGGAAATTGTCCTGATGGGAGATGTCGTTATGGCTGACGACATTCGTTGGGAGGACGGTAGCATCGACCCGGTGCGCGCGGTCAGCGCCCCCGGAACCTACCGACTGGAAGCCGAACTTAACGGTTGCGTTGCCGCCGATAGCATCACCGTCACCACCAATCCCACGCCCGATCTGGAGTTGGGCCCCGACAGCACCGCCTGCCAGGGTGACGCCATCGTACTCGAGGCCGGCAATTCCGGCGCCGACTTCCAATGGCAGGACGGCAGCACCGCCCCCTCCTTTACCGCCGACTCCAGCGGTACTTACTTCGTAGATGCCGACCTCAACGGATGCCTGGCCTCCGACACCATCGACCTGACCTTCCTGGAGCGCCCGCAATTCGACTTGCGCCCGGACACCACCGTCTGCGAAGGAGAAAGCGTGGCGCTTGACGGCGCCGCCCTGCAGCCCGCCGCCACCTACCGCTGGGAAGACGGCAGCACCAACCCACAACGCAGCGTGACCACCGCCGGAACCTACCGCAAAGAGGCAACACTCAACGTCTGCACGGCCGGCGACAGCATCACCATCACCA
>CAYWHT010000442.1:689-4177 GCA_964458135.1 uncultured Saprospiraceae bacterium
GTTGATCTTAATGGGTGTATTGAGCGGGATACGGTCACCCTTACCTTTCAACCCTTTCCCGAAATCCAACTTCAAAATGAAGATACCACTATCTGTGAAGGAGAGGAAATTGTCCTGATGGGAGATGTCGTTATGGCTGACGACATTCGTTGGGAGGACGGTAGCATCGACCCGGTGCGCGCGGTCAGCGCCCCCGGAACCTACCGACTGGAAGCCGAACTTAACGGTTGCGTTGCCGCCGATAGCATCACCGTCACCACCAATCCCACGCCCGATCTGGAGTTGGGCCCCGACAGCACCGCCTGCCAGGGTGATTTCGTCACGCTCGTAGCTGAGGGCAACGCCACGGCCTTCCTGTGGCAAGACGGCAGCACGGAATCCACTTTCACCGCCAGCGCCACCGGCGTCTATTTTGTGGAAGCCAGCCTCAACGGTTGTACGGCAACGGATAGCGTCGCGCTCAATTTCCAGGAGCGCCCCCAGTTTGAGCTCGGCGCCGATACGAGCATCTGCCAGGGCGAATCCGTTCTACTGGACGGAACCGCTGGCCCGGGTGTGATATATCAATGGGAAGACGGCAGCAGTCAGCCCTTGCGCACGGTGTCTACTTCCGGCGCCTACCGCCTGGAGGCGACCCTCAACGGCTGTAGTCAGGTGGACAGCATCAGCGTAAGTGTGGATGCCGTTCCAACGGTAGATTTGGGCGCCGACCAAACCGCCTGCCAGGGAGAAAGCATCGTTCTGGATGCCGGCAATCCCGGAGCTTCCTACCGCTGGCAAGACGGCAGCACCGGGCAACAATTGGAAGTGCGCGCCTCCGGCGCCTACTCGGTGGAAGTATCCAACGGCGATTGCTCCGCTAGCGATGAGGTTCAATTGACTTTTCAAGCCGCACCGCAACTGGAGCTGGGCCCCGACCAGCAGATTTGCGCCGGGGAAAGCGTCACCCTCGACGGCGCCGCCAACGCCGGCGGTGTTCAGTATGTCTGGGAGGACGGCAGCACCGATCCCGTAAGAACGGTTGACGCTTCCGGTCAGTACCGCCTGGAAGCCGACCTAATGGGATGCATCCGGCGCGATACGGTCAACATCACCGTCATCGATCTGCCCACTTTAGACCTGGGCGCCGACCAAATACGCTGCGCGGATGAGGAGGTTGTCTTGGATGCCACAATCAACGGCGCCAACACCTACCGCTGGCAGGATGGCAGCAGCCAGCCCCGATTTACGGTTGCCGAGACGGGTACTTACTTCGTGGAAGCCAGCGTAGACGGGCAGTGCGGACAGCGCGACACGGTGAAGGTCAGCTTGCGGGAAGCGCCGGTATTCGAGCTCGGTAATGATACCCTGCTCTGCGAAGGCCAGCCCTTGTCGCTAACTATCAACACCGAGGCCGACCGTTACCGTTGGTCTACCGGAGCGCAAGGACCGTCGATTCGCGTAGCGCGCAGCAACCTGATATGGGGAGAAGCAGCCATCGGCCGGTGCGTCACCCGGGATTCCATACTGGTGGAATTTGAAGCCACCCCCCGGGTCAACCTCGGCCCGGATACGACGGTCTGCCAGAACGAGCCCCTGCTCCTCGATCCGGGAACCTTTGGCAGCCGCTATACCTGGCAAGACGGAAGCACGGCTTCCACGCTGGTGGTCAACGAATCCGGCTTGTACTGGGTGGAAGTGGCTAACGGCCGCTGTTTCGACCGGGATAGCGTTCAGATAACCGTCCAGGAATGTAATAGGTCCGAATTGTATTTGCCCAACGCCTTCAGTCCGGATGAGGACGGCGCCAACGATCTCTGGCTTCCTGGCATCCCCTCCCAAATGACCATGCTGGCCTACCGCTGCGTAATCTTCGATCGCTGGGGCAACCAGGTCTTTAATACGGGCGACCCCACCGTCGGTTGGGACGGCACCTACCGGGGCTCGGAAATGCCCCAGGGCGTCTACGTCTACGTCGTTAAATACATCCACCTGGATGAGAATGAACAGCAGCAGACCAAGACGATATCCGGGGATGTAACCTTGTTGCGGTAGTAGAAAATGGTTCGGAGGGTGATAACCTCGGATACTACCCACCACCAATGCTAACATGCCGATGTTATGCCGATGTGGCGCTCCTGCGAGCGACCAGGCCTGGCAACCATTTGCGCCGCTGACTACGAAAAACTCATGCATCATCCGGGTTAGAGCTGCCATTCCATTCAACTCGCGATTCGCATTACCGGGTTTACCCGGCCCAGGCAAGAAGATGGCCACTCCCTACTCATCTCAATAAGGATTCTTCACCCGTTCAATCATCGTTCCGATTTGACGTCTTTTGGTGCGCAGGGCTTCCAGCGAAGCATTATCGACCTTGATGGCCTGGCGGCTTATGCGCCATTGTTCGTAGAGATCGCCATAGCGCAGGGCCAGCCATCCCAGGAGCGGGAAGAGCAGGGCGATCGGGATGCCGGCCCATCCGAAGCTGGCCAGACAGAGGACGAAGACGAACAAAAAATAAACTAAGTAGGCGCCCATTCCGGAGGCCAGCCGGACGGGGGGCCAAAATTCAATGCGCTTGACGTTCGTATTCGTGATGAAGGTAGCGATGCGCAATGGAAGGAAGTTGAGCAAATATCCCAGCAAATAAAAAGGCAGCCCTAGCGCCAGGAGGGCCGGAAGCCAACGCGGTTGATCCTGGGAAAAATAAATCGCCCGGTCTTCCACCTTCAGGGCTTTCAGCGCCTGGAAATAGTCTTGAACTTCATTTTTCAGTTCCCACTTTTCCTCCTCCGGCAACAAGTTGACCATGTCGGCTAAGGCTTGTTCCCGGCGCAGCGCCCAGTCGGAGGGCACGAAGGTAGGCCAGGGCCAGGTGGGGCGCTCCGAGCGGTCGAGGGTAAGCAGTTGCTCCACCAGCTTATCGTCGTCGGGCTCATCGATTTGGACAATACACTCCTGCATGGCGCCGGATAAGTATTCCGTAAATTGGTTCATGCCCTGTACCGGGTTTTCCCGATATTCGGACTGGAACTGGCGAACGGAAATCGGCTTCCCGCACTCGACCATCACTTCGGAGCGAAAGCGATGGGCATCGGTGTAAGTTACCCCGACGGGCACCACGTATACGTCTTCCAACTCGGGGTACTTTTCCAACGTGCCGAAGGCAATTCTGGCGGTTCCTTTTTGGAGGGGGCGCAGCCGTTTTTCGTATTTGGCGTTGCCCTCGGCAAAGATCATGAGCGGTTTACCGTGGTGCAGCGCTTCAAAACAAGCCGAAAAGGTGGAATAATTATTTTTCAGTTTTTTGTAGCCGCCGTCGCGCAGACGGTATACGGGAAGCATGTGCAGCGAGCGGAGTAAATAATTATAGAGCGGTTTGACGAAGAAGTCACCCCGCACCAAAAAATAGAGCGGTCGGTCCAAAAAGCAGGCCATGATGCAGGGCTCAGTAAATCCGGTAGGATGATTGGCCGCCAGGATGACCGGGGCATTACGCGGAATACGGT
>CAYWHT010000443.1:0-4175 GCA_964458135.1 uncultured Saprospiraceae bacterium
AGCGGGTAGTCGGCCATTGTCCGGGCAAATCCGATGGATTCCATTTCCAGCGCCAGGGTGTCATTATAATGCTGCTTGATCCGGCGGTAAGCTTCCGATTGGGTGGAAGCAACGACTTGGTCACCGGAAGCGATGGGGCCGAAAAACACCCGCGGCGGCGGCTCCGGCTTTTCGCTGATGCGCATTAGCCACTGCTCCCGCTCGCTTACGCTGCGGGCCAGGTCGAGCAGCTCCTTACTGTAATGGTGCACCTGAGGCCGGCTACTGAAGCCCTCGTCGGTGCTCTTGCCGGATTCGTAGCCGTAAGCCCGGTTGCCGACGACCACGTCGCCAATTGCGGCATCTTTCACCCCGCCCGCGATACCGGTGAGAATGACCACGGCCGGGTAGTAAAGGGCGATCAGGCGCTCGGCGGCCAAGGCGACTTCGCTATTGCGGGAGCCCGTTTGGTAAAGGATGATTTCGAATGCTCCTCGCTCCGCCCGGAAACGCCCCAAAGTGCACCGCAAATGCCCCCGGACATCTTCCCGCGGACTGTCCAGCCAGCGTTTTACAGCCCGGTATTCGACTTCAAGAGGAGTGAGTATGGCGATCTGCATGGCTTAGCGTTTTGTTCTGGAATTTACGCGCCGGCGGTTGAACCACCAAAGCGCGAAGGGGAAATCACTGCTTCGATTTGCGCAGCACGTTCCAAATACTTCTCGTCGTTAGGTTAAAGCGATCGGCCAATCGCTCCACCGTTTCCGTTTTGGAGCGCCCGTTGGCCGGATAGACTTCCGCAAAAGCGGCCAGAATGGCGTATTGCCGGATGACGCCCGGGCTGATTAACTCCCGATCGATGATATAGGTAGTAAAATTTTCCAAATCTTCCCGCAGGCGATGCTGCGCGCAATAATGCCGAAAGCTATTCTGCAAGCTTTGAGAAAATATCTCGATCTCCTGTTTTCGGATATTTCTTTTCATTTTTTCAATCTTAATCAAACGGAGGCAAGAACCTGCCAATGAAGACAGATTCCGCCCTACCGCTGATGGGGTTAAAAGGAGGCATTCATTTGATTTTTTTGACCGGTTAATAGAGGTGTTAATGGGTTTTTACTGAAATGCGCATGTTACAACCAAATTTCCTCACAAATCCTTGGGAAGACAAGCGGAATCAGCTCAAAAAAAGGAGAAAATTTACCGTTTTTCCTCTAATAATAATGAAGTTTAAAAGAAGGAATTAAAGGCAGTTTGTTCTTTAAGTAATTGATTTTAAAGGGTTTGATTGTTGGTGCTTTTGGTTTAAATTCCCCAAAGAATTTTTTAGTAGATTGGAAAAAGTCCTCACAAAATTTGGTCTCTTAAAAAATAAAACTGAAATAACCGTTCACTTCAGTAAAGCGAAACTTGGCATGCGCAACAACAAACTGATTCAATTCATGGGGTCGTTGAGTAAAAAGGAGTTGCAGGGTTTTATCAAATACGTGCAGGCGCGTTACGGAAAGTACAAGGTGGCCATCGGGTTGCTGGATCAACTCAAAAGCCGGCATCCGGATTTTTCGGGCAAGGGCGTGGAAGCGGAGGTGCTCATCCGCAAATTGAGTATTGCGGATAACCACCGCCCCGAAAAACGGCTGTTGAATGAGGCGAGCCGGTTGTACAAGTGGTTGGAGGATTATCTGTTGCTGGAAAAATTAAAGGCCGAGGGCAAGTCCGAACGCGAGCGGCTGCTGACCGAGATCTTTCGGGAACGCAACCTCAGCCATCTTTTGAAATTGAAAACCGACCAATTGCTTTCGGGTCAGGAGGCCGCAATGCCCCTGCAAAAATGGAGCTTTCTGGACCGGTTGTACTTTCTGGACCACAAGTACTATTATTCGGACCAAGGGGATGACCTCCACCAAAAGGGGGAAACGGTACTGCACGAACTGATGCAACAGTTGGACGCCTTTTACCTGATCTGCAAGTTGCAATACGGCTGTGAGATGCTCAACCGGCAAAATGTGCTGCGCGAGCAGTACGACATTCCCTACTGGAGCTTTGCGGCGCGGCTATCGTTCGAACAAGCCGCTGCGCTAAGTCCCCTGCACGCCGCTTTTTACCTGGCGGCGAGGCTGCTCGATAAACAGGAAAAATCCGATTACGATCACTTAAAAAAGTACTTGTTTCAACAGGCGGATTCCTTTCATCCGGAAGTTCAGTTGATTTTGCAAACCTATCTCCTAAATTACGCCGCCGTCAAATTCCGGGCCAATGAGGAAATACCTCTACAGGAACTCTTTGAGCTCAATCGATTTGGGGTTGATCGCAAGCTGTTTCTGGAAGACGGCATGATTGCTTCCTTAAAGTTTATCAATATCGTGGCGGTTGCCTGCAGTATGGGAAAGTTTGCCTGGGCCGAATCTTTTATCCGCGATTGGAAAGGCTATCTAAAAAGCGAAGTAAGGGAAGCCGCCGTAGCGGTTAGTGAAGTGCTCATCCTCTTTGAACAAAAAGCTTACCGGGCTATGCTGGACCGGCTCACGGGCTTGAAATCCCCGGAGCCCTCTTTGGACGTACGCATTCGGGCCTTATACCTGATCGCTCTGACCGAAGCGCAAATGGATGCCGAAATGATTTTAAGCCATTGCCGGAATTTTGAATCTTATCTCCACCGGAATCGCGTGCTAGGCGAAGGCGCCAAAGATGCCGTTTTCAACTTTTTAAAAGTGTTGAAAGCATTTGTTCGAGCTTATACATCGACATCCTCGCTCATGGAACAAGTCAACCTCTCTCAAAATATATATTACCGATCATGGCTGATACAAAAAATTGAAGAGCGAGATGATACGGGATGATCCCTTCCGTAGAGCCTACGGTTACCTCTCGCTCTCCGCTTACGGTTAGTTAAGCCAGATTATCAACTTAGGGCATGATAATCTCCTCAACGACGACCGTAAATACTTCGATCATCCAGAACCAATCCATAACTAATTGATTTTAAGTGAACTAATGTGATTGCCAGTCGTATGCCTGGCGCCACATCAGAGCATCTGCAGCTACCCGTCAGTGGGAGACATACCGTAGATTGCGGGCATAGCAAGAGCGGGTCTTTGCGAAGGCAAAAGCCGGCGCCGGTCTAAGCTTTGCGCTTATATTTTTCCGGTCGGTATTCCGGGTTATTTCCCGGTCTTGGCTATTCCGCCGGGTACGCTACAAAGGTGAGGTAAATAGAAAGGATTGGCAATTAAGTATTTGATTTACAGAATTTTACGTAAATTTTATAAAATTTTGAAAAATTTATGTAAAAAGTATGTTGGCGGGAGATGGAGCGGTTATATTTTAGAGGGCCGAAATAAAATTAAGCCTTGATTTTATCCTTCATTTAATTGCAACCGCCGCGCCTCCTGCGCCATCGCCTTAAACGACGACCAGTAGCGTTTAAAAAGGTCGGGATTGGCGGCGCGGTGCACTTCTACGACGGGGCAGTCGGCTCGTGGGATGGCGTACAGATAAGGCGAAGTCATTAATTTCCCGTACCGACGATCGCCGTCGATGATGAGGAAGTGGGCGTAGGGGATGTGTTTGTAGGAGAAGACTTCGAGTTTACCGGGATGGTCGTCATTGAGCAGTTCTTCCTGGATGAAGCGGAGTTTTTCGATCACCTCGCGGATGGTTTGGATGGATTTGGCTTCGCCCTCCTGGTGGCGGGCCCGGTCGTCGAAGTAGAGGCCGGCAATGTTGGACTCGGGTTCGAGGAGGTACAATTTCATATTGACCTTACGGGCGAGCAGGTTTTCGATGTGCATTCGGAATTCCTGTCGGTTGCGCGAGAGGAAATAGTTGGTGAAGGTGTTGAGCCGGACGCCCAGTTCGATGACTTCGTGTTGGGCGCTATTGATAAATTCGACCTTTTGTTGGATGGTCAGTCTGCCGGCCGGGTAGAAGGTGAAGGGCGGCTGGTCGGTTGTCGTTTCGGTTTCGGGGTCGATGAGCTTGGGTTGCCAACCCTCGGGGCGAGAATTGGGATCGAATACCAGGCGGCTTTCGTCGAATTGGTAGCCCAGTTCCCGGGCTACGATTTCGCGTATGCCCCGGGCGGCGGTTTCCAGCGTTGTTTTGCCGGCGGAGCGTTCCTCACTGAGTATATTACTAAAGGAGGAGGGAGAAACCTTGCAATCGATCTTGTCCAGCTTGCGGAGCACGGTGGCCTGGGT
>CAYWHT010000444.1:0-4171 GCA_964458135.1 uncultured Saprospiraceae bacterium
CGGTTATGGAGCCTTGAAATATAAGCCGAGTTGAAATCTTTTTTTACTTTGTTTTGGAGGAAAGACGATGGACGTGAAGGAAAAACTGGATAAGTGGTCGGATGAATTTGGTCTGGAAAAGGTGCGCAAAAACCGGGGAGACACCCTTTCCGGAGGCGAGCGGCGCCGCACCGAAATTGCCCGCGCCCTGGCCACCGGCCCCAGCTTCATCCTGCTCGACGAGCCCTTTGCGGGTATTGACCCCATTGCGGTCGAGGATATTCAGTACATTGTAGCCAAGTTGCGCACCAAAAATATCGGCATATTGATTACTGATCACAATGTGCAGGAAACCCTTTCCATCACCGACCGGGCATACCTCATGTTTGAAGGGCGTATCCTCAAAGCGGGCACCGCGGAGGAACTGGCCGCCGATGAGATGGTGCGCAAGGTTTATTTGGGTAAAAATTTCGAATTACGAAAGAAAGTTATCGATGTCTAGATTCGGTGAGCGGCGTATCTTACCTTCCCTGGCGATCGCAACGGCTTGCTTGCTGGCGGCGCTGTTGACCACCACCGGCTGCACCGAAGACCCGCCATTGTCGCTGTCATCGAAAAGCAGGGTAAAAGTAGATACTTTATATTCCCGCCGGGTGCGAAAGTTGAGACCCAAGCTCGACAGCATGTGCGAAGCCCGGTTCGACCGCGAGGTAGCCCGGTTAGTAGACTCGCTTTTGGAGGTGCAGCGGTCGGAAGCCGCCAAATTGCGCGCCCGCTCCGACCAACGGATGAAGGAAAATGAAAAATAATAAACATCGCGTCAGCATCGGGCTTTGTGGCTTTCTGCTCCTGCTTTTGTGCGGGGGATGCCTCGAAAAGCGGGATCGCGAAGCCGAACTGGAGGCCTTGATCGAAGAAACCGTCGAAAAGCGTTTGGAGCGCTTCCGCGAAGTACACCGCCAGCGTTGCCGGGAAGATATTATGGAAGAAGCCCAACGCATCACCGATTCTATTTTGATTGTAGAAACCCGGCGCCGGCAAACCCGGCAGCGCCCCGAAAGACCCGAAAAACCGCAGTTGCGTCGCCTGCGGGACTCTGCCGCCATCGGGCCTATACTTTCGCCGTCGGACAGCCTGCCGGAAGCGCCGGATACCCTGCCCAAAAACAGTAGCGAGTCTTCATCTTCTTAATCGCCCAGGATCTTTTGCGGCCTTCCAACTTATGAAAACTCGCAGCCGCTAGTTAATTTGACAGCAAAAGCCATAAATCGGTAAAACAAAACTATGGAATCAGTCGATATCGAAGCGCTTAACCAACAGATCTACGTCGACAGCGCCTTCGTGGAAAAACTGACCCGGGAAACGGCCCGGGTGATCGTCGGCCAGGAATACATGATGGAGCGCCTCTTACTGGGCTTGTTATCCAGCGGCCACGTTCTGCTGGAAGGGCTGCCGGGATTGGCCAAAACCCTGGCCATAAAAACACTTTCCCGCGCCGTAGACGCCGCCTTCAGCCGCATCCAGTTTACCCCCGATCTCCTCCCCGCCGACATCATCGGCACCATGATCTACAACCCCAGCAAGAACGAATTTACCGTGAGCAAGGGGCCCATATTCGCCAATTTTGTGTTGGCCGATGAAATCAACCGGGCCCCCGCAAAAGTGCAAAGCGCCCTGCTGGAGGCCATGCAGGAGCGGCAAGTCACCATCGGTGGGCAAACGTTTCGACTGGAGGAGCCCTTCCTGGTATTGGCCACCCAAAACCCCATCGAGCAGGAAGGCACGTACCCGCTGCCCGAAGCCCAGGTCGATCGCTTTATGCTTAAAGTGAAGATCTCTTACCCTAAGCGGGAAGAAGAACGGGAAATCATTCGCCGCAACCTGGGGCAAAGCGACTTCCAACAAGTCGATCCGGTCATTCATCCCGAAGACATTCTCCGCGCCCGGCAATCGGTGCGCAAAGTATACATGGACGAAAAGATCGAACAATACATCCTCGACATCGTCTTCGCCACCCGTAATCCGGCCGATTACGGCCTGGTCAACCTCGATTTGCTCATCGATTTTGGAGCCTCGCCGCGGGCCAGCGTCAACCTGGCCCTGGCGGCCAAGGCCTACGCCTTTCTGCGCCGCCGGGGATACGTCATCCCCGAAGACGTCCGATCGGTCTGTCACGACGTGATGCGCCACCGGATCGGCTTAACTTACGAGGCGGAGGCCGAAAGTGTCCGCCAGGACGATATTATTAACCGCATTCTCGACAAAATCGAAGTGCCCTGATTCATTGGACCATGGAAACGAGGACCCTGCTCAAGAAGGTTCGCAAAATTGAAATTAAGACGAAGGGCCTAAGTAAACACCTGTTTTCGGGGGAATATCACAGCGCCTTCAAGGGGCGGGGCATGTCTTTTAGTGAAGTGCGCGCCTACCAGTTTGGCGATGACGTGCGCAATATTGATTGGAACGTAACGGCCCGCACCGGGCAACCGCACGTCAAGATCTTTGAAGAAGAACGGGAGTTGACGGTCGTTTTGCTCGTCGACCTGAGCAGCTCTTCTTTTTTCGGCACCCAGCAGCAATTTAAAAGCGAACTGATTACCGAGATCTGCGCAGTACTTGCTTTTTCGGCCATCAATAACAACGATAAGGTCGGCGTCATTTTCTTTTCGGATCGCATCGAGAAATTCATCCCTCCCAAGAAGGGGCGGCAACACACCTTGCGAATCATCCGGGAGCTGATCGATTTTGAGCCGGAGGGCACCGGCACCCGGATCGGGCAGGCTTTGGAATACTTTAACAACGTCATCAAGAAACGCAGTATTTGTTTCTTGTTATCCGACTTTTTGGGCCAGGATTACGAAAATCCGCTGCGTATTGCAGCCCGGCGCCACGACCTCGTCGGGCTTAATCTCATTGATCCCCGGGAAGAAAAATTGCCCAATGTGGGGCTGATCCGGGCTATGGACGCCGAAACGGGGCGGGTACAGTGGATCGACTCCGCCTCCCGCCGAGTACGGGAACAGTATTCCCAGTGGTTTCTCGACCATATGAATTATTTTCGAACAACCTTCCGAAAAAGCGGAGCCGATATGGTGAGCATCCGCACCAACGAATCCTATGTCAATGCGTTGCTGCATTTTTTTCAAAAACGGGCTAAATAGCTTGCGGGGCCAATGGTTTTCGGCCCTCCTTCTGTTGCTGCCGGCCCTGGCGTCGTACGGCCAAGTTGAAGTTTCCGCAGCTCTGGATAGCGCCAGCATTTTGATCGGCGATCAGGTGGAAGTGACCGTCACGATTCGACTGTCTCCGCAGATAAGCGTGGATGCGGTCGACTGGTCCGTTTTGCAGGAAGATAGCACCGAACTGGAGATCGTGGGAGGGCCGCGGCGGGATACGATTCGCACCGGCGCCCAACTATTACTACGGGAAGCCGCCACCCTTACCGCTTTCGATTCCGGGTACTATCGGTTGCCGCCCATTCCGGTGCGGTACCGGCAAAACGGAGCAGCCCAAACTACGCTTACGGAATCCCTGGCGCTGGAAGTGCGAACCTATCCGATAGAAGAGCAAGACTCCCTGACGGTAGCCCCCATCAAGGGCATCATCGAGGAACCCTTGCTTCTACGGGATTTTCTTCCCTATCTGATCGGCCTCTTAGCCCTGGCTCTGCTCGTAGCGGGCATCATTACCTACCGGCGTTCCCGCCGTTCCCGGGCCCCGGCAGCCGTCGCGGAACCGGATCGCCCTCCCCACGAAGTGGCGCTGGAAAAATTGGCGCAACTCCGCGGGGATGCTCCCTGGCGAAGAGGGGCGTTGAAGGCGTACTATTCCGAATTGAGTTTTATCGTCAGGGAATACCTGGAAAATCGCTACGGCCTGCCGGCATTGGAGAGCACTACCGCCCAATTGCTCGGTCAGCTCCCGGGGGATGCCGTTTTGGAAGATTGGCAAGCACCTCTCCGTCAGCTATTGCAAACCGCCGATATGGTTAAATTTGCCAAAGCGCATCCCCCCGATCCGCTGCACGAAGAACTGCTGGCTAAGGCGGAAGCGCTCGTTCATCAAACGCAAAGCAGCGAAGCAGAACCTCCCGGCAAAAAGGGAGATGAGGTTGCTTCATAAGCCTTGGTTTTTTATATAGTCTGCCAAGTCAGGATTTGTGAAGATCTGACGCCTTTATTTTTTCGGCTCG
>CAYWHT010000445.1:0-1041 GCA_964458135.1 uncultured Saprospiraceae bacterium
GTGCATCGGATACCGTGAGGGAATAAGCACCAGGCCCCAACTCGGCGCGCCGCCGCGCAGTGCCGCCATTTTCCCATCGCAGGCGCTGGGGTGGGTAATTGCTGCTTGGCGCCGCGCGTATTTGGGCGTCGCGATCGCCTTTACAGGTGATGGGCTTTACCGTGAGCCCCGCTTCCAGCGGATTGACTTCCACTCCGGCATTGCCGCGCAGCTTTACCGGACAGGGATAGCCATCGATCGATACTTCCGATAAGCTGAAAAGCTTGGTTCGCTCCGGCGCTATGGGCAGGCGGTCCTCATCGCCGGTAATGCGCCTTTCTTCCCAAAGCCGAAAGGCAGATTCCAAGGTGATGCGCGCGCTGGTGTCCAGCGGTTCCAGGCCAAAATCGAGCCAGGCCGTATCGCCCCGGCAGATGAGCGTATCACCGGCGAGGGTCGCTACCGCCTGCGGCCACTCAGTGACCCGCACCGAGTCGGCATTGCGGCAACCGTTCTCGTCGGTTACCGTGAGGCGGTAGCTTCCCGCACCTAAAATCTCCATGTTTTCCCTGGAGCCAGAGCTCCAATGGTAAGCCTCGTAAATAGCCGGCACGGAAAGGGTGGTTTCCGCATCCGGACAAACGAGGGTGTCGCCTTCAATAGCCAACTCCGGCAGCCGCCAGTCTGCAAGCTGTACGCTATCAAACCCCAAGCAGCCGAAGCGATCGCGTACCTCTACCCCGTAGAGCCCCGCCTGGGTAGCCCGGAGACTGTCCGACAGCACGCTGCCTTCTAACCAAGAAATCGAAGGGTAGGAACGACGCAAAGTCAAAGTAGCCGTATCACCCCGACAGAGGCCTTCGGGAGCATTGATGAACGGCTCGGGGAGCGGCAAGGTTTGCAACCAAACACTGTCGGCCGCCCGGCATTCCAGATCATTAATCACCTCCACCCGGTAATTGCCCGTTTCGGTAACCGCAATGGAGTCCGTCCGCTCGCCCGTATTCCAGATTATTTGTTCGGCGCGCAAAGGCTCCGCGTGCAAGTACCGACGCTCTCCTT
>CAYWHT010000445.1:1051-4165 GCA_964458135.1 uncultured Saprospiraceae bacterium
GCCACCTCCGGGAAGATGGGCCTGGCCGCCACCTCCCTGAAACGCTTCACCTTACATTCTTCCAGATCAATTTCGATCGAATAACTCGTATCGCGCGGCGGCGGCGGCAAGGTGAGGCTGCTGCCTTTCCCGATTTGCTCCCCCCGGGCATTGAGCCAGGTAAAAGCTACCGGAAGGGAGTCTACTGACAGTTCCAGCGTGGAATCGCAAGTATAGTCCGCCCGAATCTCATCCTCGTAATAACGCAGCTCGAACTGGTAGTCCCGGGTATCGCGGCAAGCATCTTCGGCCACGTAGCAATAGGGACCCAGAGAGGCGTCATTGAGCTCCAGCACGCCGGCGCTATCCAGCGAGATTTCGCTTTGGAGATCGAAAAAGTTCCGGCAATCGACGCGGCGCAGGTTGAAGGGCGGCCCGCTGCCATTGACTTCCAGCTCCACGTCGGTCGTTTCCGCCCCATCGCATAGTATGTTGCCGGTGGCTCTCAGGTTTAACCGTTCGTAGGGCGGCAACTCAATGGTGAAGCTATCCTTGCGGCAGCCGGAAGTGCTAAACCCAGGACGGTAATAGATGGTATAGGTTTCCGCGGGCGTGAGATTGCGGATGGTGTCCGTGTCGTAACTTTCACCCTCAATGAGATAATCGTCGTCAATGTAGATATTGGAAATATTGACCCCGCGCTCACTGAACCACTCATGCCAATCGCTCGTGGAACGAAGCAAGCCGTCAACGTGTATCGTGGCGTTTCCCGGGCAGACAGACAAGACCTTGACCGGTTCGATGTCCTCAAAATCGACTTCCGGCAAGTCTATCGCTACGGCGCCACATTGCGCCATGGACTGGAGCTTATACCGGCCGGGGCGCAGGCTATCTACACTGTAGTACGGGCAATTATCCTGCTCGTAATTATTGAGCACCCGGTAATAATCGCCCTGCGGTCCGCCTGTCATCACGTAGGGACCTTCCGCTTTTTCAATGGATAAATGGTAATAAATTTCACAACTATTGCCGATATCACCGTAACGCACCGAAGTATTGATATCTGGGTTAATGGAGTCTTTCGCGCCCAGGGACGCCCGCGCGCGCAAAAGGTCGCAATTGCGTTCCGCCTCGACAGTGTAATCGCCGGGGTCAAGATCATAAAAACTGCCGGTAGTATTGGTTGCCAGTACATTTCCCGCGCCATCCATCAGCCTAAAGGTGGTTTCGACATCCTCAAATGGGCGGCGGGTGTAAATGCCATTATCGCAAAAAAAGCCGTCGATCACGGTGGCGACGATGGAGTCGCAGGCGGGAAGTAGCTCCAAAAATACCGAATCCCGGCAGCGCATGCGGTCCCCGCAATCGTCGGTCAGTTCTAAATCCCAATCGCCCGGCGACTGGCCAGTGAAAGAAAAGCCGTTGTCCTCGAGGCTCGTCACCTCCACCGATTGCCGGGGGCTACAGCTTCGGCAAGTTACAGTAATCGGGTAATGGAACTGCCCCTCACAATCCCGGTCAACGTAAAGGCTCAGAGAATCGTCCCGGCAGCCGTTTACGGCGGGCGCAATGCGCAGTCGATAGCGAGTGATGGAGCCGGCGCCATACTCGTCCGCTCCGCAGGCGTCGTCAACGTCAAATTTGTAGCGCGAAGCATTAACGGGGAGATTGTTGAAAATGCGATTCGAAGAACTAAATTCCCCCGAAGGCGTAAATACTTCGTAAGTAAAGGGTGCCCGCCCGGTGGGCGCTTCCAGTTCCGCGTAGCCATCCGCGAAGCTGACGCAGCCGTAAGCCTTATTCCCAACATTGACATCCAGGCGCCCGCCGATAGTGTCCTCCGTACAGGCGTCTTGAATAGTTACGCGAGGCGCGCATCCTACCTCCGACCAGGGGAAAAAACCAGTCTGATTGGTAAAGGTCCCCTTGCTGCTGCGCAGGGTAAAAGTATAGGGATTCTGACCACCTTCCGGCTGAATGAACATGCCGCTGTCGCGTTGCAAATCCTCAAATTCATTAACGCTGGCGATCTCGGTGGATTCCTCAAAAAAATAGCCGTTCCCGCAACTGTCCCGGATTTCCACCCAAACCCGGGAGCCTTCCAGGATGGGCAAGATGCTGTCCCGGCCGTTATTGATCAATTGGGCATTTTCTCCCTGGGTGGTATATTTAAAACTAAAAGGTGGCGCGCCGCCGCTTACCTGGATTTCAAAATTACACCCCTTAAGCTCCAATTCGGCATTCATGCGCCGGTAAGTAGCACCCACCACAACCTCCGCCTTTAATTCTTCGTTATCGCTTTGGTCAATGACCGTTAGAGTATAATCGCAAGGCTCCAGAGAAGTGAAGTTGCGAGTGCGTTGGTTAATGACCTCGTAGCCACAATCATTATCCAGGGTGTAGGTGTAATCTCCCGATCCACCATTTACCGAGACTGCAATTTCACCGTTGGCGGAGCAGGTGGCGTCTTTTACTTCCAAATCAACCGATAGCTGGGCCTTCAAAGCACCACTACTTAGTAAAAACAGTAACGATAGTTGTAAAAGGGGTCTAATCATTTTATGGCGGCAATTCTTTTTGCGTAATAATCGGGTGCCCCCTAAAGGAAGCCAAATTGTTAGGAGTTTACTTTTGATGCCGAAAATGACCAGATTTTGTGCTCACGAAGCCATTTTTGAGCCTTCTAGTGCTTCGGGCACTAGCAGCGCTACATTCAAAAATAGGGTGCAGGGAGGTTCCATAGATGGTCATTTGCAGGCCAAAGAATAAACTCCCGGCAAGCTCTTAAATCGCCATAGCTTACCCAAAAAAGAAAAAAGCCCCTTGTCGTTCCAAAAAGCGCAAGGGAGCGATAAGGGATCCCCCAGAGAATGCGGATAGCCTGGCTTAGCATCGAAAAAATTGTCGAGTAAGGGGCACGGCAAACGTTCGTATAATTTTTTTTGGCTTTGCTCATCGCTTTAGAGCGAAGGCGGGAATATCTTCGTAGGAATGCGCTAAACTGGATTTTCTTCTACCGGAACGAAATTTTTAAATTGATGGCGAGCGCTTCGGAAGAAAAAACGAACCGTTTCATCGATCGAACCCATTGCGGGTTTGGTCTTTGAGTCGAAAATTAGCAATTTTTTGATTAGA
>CAYWHT010000446.1:0-4150 GCA_964458135.1 uncultured Saprospiraceae bacterium
CGCACGGCTAGCGTGGAAGGCCTGGCCATCATCAGCGACAATCCGGACTTTCGGCAAGATTTTGGCGCTGGCCGGCGAGCGGTGCGGCGCAACCTGGCGAGTTATTTTCAGGAAGCTATCGAAACCGGCGACCCCGGCATGGTCACCGTGGCGGCCAATGCGCTGCGCAATCCACTGCAGAATTACGATCGCCAGCTGGACAGCCTTTCTTTTCTAGAAAACAGCCTGCAAAAACTTGATCTGCCGCGCGAAATCGAAGCCTATCGCGCCCTGGAGCATACCATTGCCGATTTTAATGACGAAGCTTACCAACCCACCGTTCCGGATTACAATCACCCCATAGACTGGGATTTGCTGGAACGCATCACCATTGACCCCATCGCGCTCATTCGCACCGAGCGAGGCGTCATTCGCCTGAAGCTGCTGCCCCGGGTGGCGCCGGCAACCGTGGCGAATTTTATCCATCTCGCCCAATCCGACTACTTCCAGGGCAAAAGCTTTCACCGGGTCGTGCCCAATTTCGTCATCCAGGGTGGATGCCCCCGGGGCGACGGTTACGGCAGTCTGGATTACACCATCCGATCGGAGCTCCCGCACGTACATTACGACCAAGACGGTTACGTAGGCATGGCCTCGGCGGGCAATCATACCGAAAGTTGTCAATTCTTCATCACCCATGCCCCGACCCTCCACCTCGACGGCAACTACACCCTTTTTGCCAGGGTAACGGAAGGCATGGAGTACGTACACCGCATGGAGGTAGGCGATGTCATTCAGGAGGTTCGAATACAGTAAGTATAACTCACTCATTCATTCCAAAAAGCAGCAATCCAATAGAATACCGCATGAAGCAAACACCACTTACGGAAAAACATATCGAACTGGGCGCCCGCATGACCGAATTTGCGGGTTATAACATGCCCGTTTACTATACCGGAATCAAAGAAGAACACCTGGCCGTACGCCATGGGGTAGGCCTCTTCGATGTCTCCCACATGGGGGAATTCATTATTCGCGGCAAAGAAGCACTCGATTTGGTGCAGTATGTAACCTCCAACGATGCTTCCCGTCTGGAAACCGGGCAAGCTCAGTATTCGTGTTTGCCCAACGAGCGGGGAGGGATTGTAGATGACTTGCTGGTGTACCGGCTTTTTGAGGATCAGTGCAGTGCGGGGGAGCAGGCCTTTATGTTGGTCGTCAACGCGGCCAATATCGAGAAGGACTGGAATTGGGTGGAACGCCACAATACCTTTGACAGCCGGATGATCAATATTTCCGATCAGACGGCCCTGCTTGCCGTTCAGGGTCCCCGTGCCGCCGCCACTTTGCAACCGCTTACCGATACGCCGCTTGACGATTTGAAGTATTACACTTTTACGAAAGGCCGGGTGGCCGGAGTAGATAACGTACTCATCTCCGCAACCGGCTATACGGGTTCGGGCGGGTTCGAGCTTTACGCCGGTCAGCAGCATGCCCCCGAATTATGGGACGCCATAATGGCTTCGGGGCGCGATCACGGCATCAAACCTGCGGGGCTGGGCGCCCGCGATACTTTGCGGTTGGAGATGGGGCTGTCTTTGTACGGTAATGATCTGGATGATTCTACTTCTCCCATTGAGGCCCGCTTAGGATGGATCACCAAAGTGGACAAGGGCCCGTTTATCGGCCGCGATATTTTTGCTCGTCAGAAAGAGGAGGGCGTGGGGCGTCGACTCGTCGGGTTTCAGTTATCCGACCGGCGGGTGCCCCGGCAAGGCTACCGAATTGAAGATGCCTCGGGAGCGGAAATCGGGCAGGTCACTTCCGGCACCCAGTCGCCTTCCCTGGGGTATCCCATCGGCATGGGTTTTGTCAAAAAGGGCCACACCAAAGCAGGCTCGAAGATTTTTATCGTTGCCGGTCGCAAAAAGCTGGAAGCCGAAGTGGTGAAACCGCCGTTCTATAAGCCGGAAGCTATAAAGGAAAACAGTTAACCCGGATTAATGAATCCTTGATCGTACTAAACATTACCCGTAGATTTTTATTTTATTGATGGCTGTTTTCAGTTTTTTTTGAACCTTAAGAACAAACGAAACGACCAGGTCCATGGATTTCGAAGAAGCAAAAGAGCGGTTTTTACAGTCTTGGGGTGCATTGGGCACTAGTTGGGGGATTAACCGCACCATGGCGCAGATCCATGCGTTACTACTCATTTCTCCCTCGGCCATGAGTGCGGACGAAATCATGGGGGAGCTGCGGATATCCAGGGGCAACGCCAATATGAACATCAGGGCTTTGATCGATTGGGGATTGGTCTACAAGGAGCTGCGCGCCGGAGAACGCAAAGAATATTTTGTGGCGGAGAAAGACATGTGGGAGGTGGTAAAGAACATCATCATCCAGCGTAAGAAAAAAGAGCTGGAGCCCATGATCCGGGTGCTCGACGAGCTGTCCATTGTAGAAGAAAACGACCCGCAATCCCGGGAGTTTGCCCGGGTCATTAAAGACATTAAACTGTTTTCCAACAAGGCGGATTCCACCCTTGACACTTTGGTCAAAGCAGATTCTAATTGGTTTGTCGGCACCTTTATGAAGATGATTAAATAAGGCGCTTACCGGTTACTTATCATCTCCGAAGAAAGCGATGATCTTGTCCGCCAGTTCCAATCCGATATTTGCTTGTGCTTCCAATGTGGACGCTCCGATATGGGGTGTCAGAGAAACCCGCGGGTGGTTGAGCAGCTCGGGGCGCGGAGAGGGTTCGTTTTCGTAAACATCTAACCCGGCGCCACCGATGAAGCCCGAATTCAGGCCATCCAGGAGGGCTTGTTCGTCGATAACCCCTCCCCGGGAAAGGTTAAACAGCAATACCCCTTTTTTCATCTTTTGGATTTCTTCCTTGCCGATAAACGGCCGCCCTCCGGTGTAGGGTACGTGCAGGGTGAGGTAATCGCTCTGCGCCAATACATCTTCCCATTCCGCTGTTTGCAGCTTAACGGACAGGCTGACGTTCTCACTATTAAAGACGTTGAGATCGAGATGTGCTTCTTCGATTACGAGATCTACGGGCAATACTTTCATTCCCAGAGCGATGCCAATGCGGGAAACTTCCCTGCCGATACGTCCGAAACCGACGACGCCCAGCGTTTTACCCCGCAGCTGTATGCCTCCGGCGTAAGCCCTTTTGAGCTCTTTGAATTGCTCTCTTCCCAGTTGGGGCATTTCCCGGTTGGCCAAATGCACCGAACGCGACAGGGCAAAAATGTGGGCAAAGGTCAGTTCGGCCACGGAGAGGGAAGAGGCCGCCGGCGTATGCATGACGGTGATGCCTTTTTGGCGGGCGTATTCTACGTCGATGTTATCCAGTCCGATCCCCCCCCGGGCAATTATTTTGAGTTTGGGGCAGCGTTCAATCAGGGCCCGGTCAATTTTAGTGGCGCTTCTGACGATGACCACGTCAAAGTCCGGCAAACGTTCGGGAAGGGCCTCTTGAGGAATCTTTTCGGTGTGTACTTCGTAGCCGGCCTCTTCCATCAATGTTTGCCCGTCTTCGTGTAATCCGTCATTAGCCAGGATTTTAATCATTATTCCACTCAGATTTTGATAATGGTAATCGAAAACAAGGTAGAGGCCGGGTATTTGGAGTCAAACCACCGCCCTTGCCAGACCTAAATGTAAGAAATATTGCGCTATCCGGAACTGGCATTCTACTTCCTTTCGGTGGGGCGGCTCCTAATCTTTCTCCATCCGCTGGGAATAGACTGGGAAGCTTGCGCGCGCGTATTTAGCGAACTTACCCTCAGTTTCCACTTCCGTTTGGTGGCCGCCCTGGTTGAGGAAACTCGTAAAAAAGGCTTTCAGTTCTTTCAGATCCAGATTGCGGGAATCCGGGCGGAGGAAAAACCCGATATGTTCGATGGAGCCGTCGGCGGCCCAAAAGACGTGCAGCCAGAGTTTGAGGCCTTTCAGGTCAAAATCAATGGTTTTCGAATAATCTTCCATGGCTTTGAGTAATTGTAGCCACTTGCCGGAGGCTTTTTCTATGCGGTTGTCACAAGCCTGGAGTAGAGACTGCTGATACTGTTTCTTCAGATTTTCGTACTCTCCCTCTTTTTCCCCCATCATGAAGACGCGGGAAATGCCGTCGGATTGCGCTACTAAGCCCGTGAAA
>CAYWHT010000447.1:0-4149 GCA_964458135.1 uncultured Saprospiraceae bacterium
GCGAAGCTAAAAAGAGCCAGTCAGCATTCCCAAATCTTGCGTTGTCAGACTATAAAACCTCCCGGTGTCGCAATACTAATAACAAGATGCAAATCAGCACTACGCCCGCCGCCAGCCCGACTTGCATCCACTTTTCCTGTACGTAACGGATGCGGCTTTCCACGTAATAGGGGTTGGGTTGGTTGGGCGTGCCAAGGCCGAAGCGGAACGACCAGTTTTCAAGCTGGCTGTTGTCCAGGGTGGGCAGGAGCAGGCTGAGGGAAAAGACGGAATCCGTGGGTGGAATCCGGTAGGAGACGCTGTCGATCATGGCGTAGCGATCGGCATAGAGACCGATGGTTTCTTGGTGTTTATTGATGCCAAAGGGTAAGCCGCTGATGATATTGTAAGCTTGCGGGAAGACCCGGCGGAAGCGCGCCGAATCCTGGCAGATGACGAGGTAGTCTTTCGGTTCAATCCGCACGTTGGGCAGCCGGAACTCGTGCTTGCTGTCGATCAGCAACCAGTCGCGCAAAAATACCGGCCGGTCGGAATGGTTGTACAACTCCACCCAGTCGCCCGATTCGCTGCGTACCGGCCCGATTTCGTTGATAACGACCTTTCCGGCCAGCGGGTGGATGTAGCGTTCAAAAACGGCGCGCACCCGGTAGGTGGGTTCGCGCAGGTAGAGCCGGATGTCGCGCAGTTCTTTACGCATCCGGATACCTTCCCAGTGCGAAAAGCGAAAGCCGTAGTCGGGCTCTGCTTTCAGGCTTACGGGGATGCGGGAAAAGTACTGCCCGTTGAAGCTGTCGAGGGGGTTGATCTCCAGGTTGTCATTGAGGATTACCGTTCCACCCGGGGAAGTGGCAACCTGCAGCTGCCGGAATTCTCCCGGAGCGAAGCGCTCCTGTAAATGTCGCCAAACGTAGGAGGGGCGTTGACGTGCGAAGATGCGCATGCGCGCTACGTGGTTTTCCCACCGCTCCCGCCGGAGATTCCAGCGGTTGAGTTGACGCGGCATTTCTGGCAGGAGGGTCTGGTAGTGGGCGTTGATATGCCGTTCGACCCGCTCGGCGCGCAAGGAGGTGTTTAAGCGGTCAGCAAAGCGATTGAGGAATTGCCGCTCGAAAGTTTCGTTTTCCAGGAGCTTGCGCAACATAAAGGTGCTCCAGGGCGGATTGGGCCAGTTGGGGCCGTCGGGTTCCGTGTGAAAAGCCAGGCTGTTGAAGCGGTAAGCCTCCGGGTCGTGGAGCCCAAAACCCCAGTCGGTATCGTAGAGAATCCAGCGCCAGCGGGCGCCGGGGCGCTGTGCCCGCCAGTATTTGATGTTGCCGCCGGCGTCCCGGTTGTCGAAATAAATCTGCGCAATCTGGTGATCCATGAAATTGCCCATTTCCATGAGCCCTCTCAGATAGGCATAGTTAGCCGAGCTGCTGAGGTCGTGGGTTTTCATAAAGTCCAGCATATTGTAATAATGCCGGCGACTCCCTTTTTTCAGGGTCATGTAGTGCTCCAGCAAGTCGATGCTGTCTTTGTCGATATCGTGGTAAGTATTGATGAAGTAGCGGTTAACCTTTTCCCGGATGTGGTAGATGCCCCAATAGCGGCCGTTGATGTAAACGTGGGCGGGGCGGGAGCGCTGAGTCTCCAGGTCCCAATCTCTTACCAGGCCGGTCATCATGGCGTCGCGGAAGTGCGATTTCCCCCAGTCGCTGCCAGAATTGCGCAGCACCAAAAATTTAAATTCATCCGGACCGCCTTGCCCGAAAAGCGGATGGCGGATCGGATCTACGCCGTAGCGATCGCGGGCTACGATGGCCAGTGATTTCTGTGGAAATAGCCGGCTCATGCCGCCGAACAAGCGCATGCCGGTCTCGCTGCGGTAGACACAGCCGCCGTTTGATTCGAAGATTTCCGTATTGATCAATACTTCCTTGCGGCTCCAGAAGTTGGCGCCCGGCTTGGATTCGAGGGAATCCACCGCGTCGGCGCCCTGCACGAACAGCCCCTTCTCCCGGTGAAAAAGCACGGAAGGAGCAATGCCGATGGACACCACCGGAAAGTCAGTCGGGGGCTCTCCAATGAAAAAGGTATGCCCCACGGTAGGGCCGCGTTGGCCATCGCGGTAGGCGACCGCCCGAATGACGGCCGTACCCGTAATGCGCAACGGGCGGCGATAAGGGCGGGAATGAATGCCGGGGCGTGAACCGTCATAAGTGTAGTACACTTGCGCCGCCGGAGCAATCAAATGAACGATAACCTCATCGGAAAAAAAACCTCCGCGAACGGAGAACTCCACGACGGGCGAAGCTGCCGGTGGCGCTTTTTTCACCTTTTGCGCCGGCAGCGAAGTAAATCCCCCCGCAACAAGGAGGAAAATCATCACGCTTCTTAAAATTCCCTTTATTTTCATTCTAACCACTCAATATATACCTTTTTTCCCGCATAGTAAATACAATACTGTAAGGATTAAATCGTAACTTAATAACTTGCTTTGCGAAGAACCAACACCCAATAACATGTGGAGCAACATTAGTAAAAGGCTGCTCAAACTCTTCGGCTGGAAAATTACCGGGCAGTACCCCCGCCATCTCAAGAAATTCATCGTGGTGGTAATGCCGCATACCTCCAATTGGGATTTTCCCGTAGGCCTGCTGGTGCGTAGTGCGCTCAAGGCTGATATTAAATACGTAGCCAAAGATTCCTTGTTTCGCCCGCCCTGGGGTAAACTCTTCCGCTGGCTGGGCGGCTATCCCGTCAATCGCGACAAACGTAGCCGCTTTGTCGATGCGGTCATTGATCTTTTCAACCAAAAGGAAGCGTTTATCATCACCCTCACCCCCGAAGGCACCCGCGGCAAGGTGGATAAACTCAAGACCGGCTTTTACTATATCGCTCTCGGCGCCCGGGTGCCCCTGGTGCTGACGCGCATGGATTGGGGCAACAAAGAAGTACACTTCTCCGAGCCTTTTTATCCTACCGGTGATAAGGATGCTGATTTCCGGTTTATCGTGGACCACTTTAAGGACGTAAGAGGTAAAAATGTCGGGCAGGGCGTGGACGAAGAAGTGAGCTGGTAAATTGGAACAATTCCCTTTTTTGTGCATTTTGTTGATGCGCAGGTGAAAATAACTCGCAAAGCCAGAGCATGTACAGCCAGGAAGAACAAAAAGCCCTATACGATCTGTCCAAGGAATACCTCAAAGAGGAAAGCCGTTTGCACGATCAGTCGCCCGATCTGCAAGTCGATGAACTGCGGCGCTTGATCACCTACCACGAATGGCGCTATTACATTCAGCACGATCCGGTAATCAGCGACTACGAATACGATCTACTGTACAAACAACTGGAGCAGTTGGAGGCCGAGCATCCGCAGTTGGTCACCGCCGAATCGCCGACGCAGCGAGTGTCGGCCGATCTGACCGAGGAATTTCCGTCCGTGCGCCACCTGACCCCAATGCTTTCGCTCGATAATTCCTACAACGAAGAAGAGCTGCTCGAATTCGATAAGCAAATCCGGCGCATGGCTAACATTGAGGAAGACGAGCCCATCGAATACGCCGTAGAACCTAAATTTGACGGTAGCAGTGTGGCCTTCGTCTACGAGGGGGATCAACTGCGGCGGGCCGCCACCCGCGGCAACGGCGAAGTGGGAGAGGAAATCACCGCCAACGCCCGCGTCATCCGTTCGGTGCCCCTCAAGGCGGCATTCAGCCAACACGGTATACAGACGGCGGAGCTGCGCGGTGAAGTGCTCATCCGCAAGGATATTTTCAAAAAGATCAACGAGCAACGGGCCGAAGAAGGGCTCAGCCTCTTCGCCAACGCCCGCAATACGGCTTCCGGTGGATTGCGCATGAAAGACCCCAAAGTGGTGTCCCGCCGGGGGCTGGAGGCCTTCATCTACACCCTCGGTTTCGCCCTGAACGCCGAGGGCAAGGATGTGATCAGCCAATTCTCCACCCACTACGAAAGCCTGGACTTGCTCGCCGGCCTGGGGTTTAAAGTGCCTTCCGACGGCAACGAGCGAAAGGTGTGCCGCGACATCCGGGAGGTAGTTGAATTCTGCCGGGGTTGGGAAGAAAAACGGGAAGATTACCCCTACGAAATTGACGGCATGGTCGTCAAAGTCAACCGGCGCAGCTTGCAGGAAAAGCTCGGCTACAC
>CAYWHT010000448.1:0-4139 GCA_964458135.1 uncultured Saprospiraceae bacterium
CCGTATTCCGCCAGGGCCCGCAGGGCGGCCGCCTTTTGGTAAGGCCCCTGCGATCGCTTAAATAGCTGCCGCAACTCATTGTTGAGCTGGTTTCGGTACTCCTGAAAATAAGACGGCATATGGCGTTGGGCGGCGGCATACATGCCGATGCGCACCGCTAAGGGTAAGGAATCCTTGGCGCGCCGCCAGTACATCGTTGCATCCTGGCTGACACCGTGTTCCAGAAAAAAGCGCGCCCCCCTTTTCGCCACGTTCAGATTGCCATCTTTCAGGGCCTCCAGGGCAAGCTGCTGAGCCTTGGAATATTCAAAATTGCCGAGGGTGCTCAGGATATTGCACTGAACCCGGTAGTCTTGCTCCCGCGCGAATTGCCGCTTCAATACCTGCAGGCCCGTGTCCTGTTGAGTTTTTCCCACGGCTACCGCTAAGGCCATCCGAATCCTGGGGTCTTCTTCTTCCATCAGCAAGTTGGAAAAAGGAGCTGCCAAGCTGTCAATGTCGATCTCATTGGCCCGAAGAAAGTAATTGGCCGCAATGAAACGAATGCGGGCGGGGTATAGGCTATCCCGTAGGAAATTGCTCATCAGGGCGGTTCCCCGCGCTAACGTCATGCCTCGCAATGCGTAGCGGTACACCCCCCAGGCTTGTCCTTCCAACAGGGCCGTATCCCGGTAGTTGTAAGTTTCAATGGTGGTTAAATGCTCCAGGGTCTGTTCCGAACCGCACTTACCCACTGCTTCCAGAATAGCCCGGTTAGCCTTGCGGTATACGCCCGCCGTGTCGTATTGATCAAAAGCGCTTAGCAGGTAATCCTCGCCGGCGGCGGCTCCCATCTGACCGATGGCGTAAGCTGCGGCCGCACGCACTTCATCAACGCGGTCGCGCAGTAATGGGGCCAGGCTGTCAATGGCCGCGGGATCCTTTACGGAACCGAAAGCCAAAGCCGCCACGTAACGGTAATTGGGATCGGAGTGACGCAAGAAGGGAATAAGGCTATCGGTCAGTAGCCGGTCTTGAAAGCCATAAATTTTTTGGTAGACCTGATCCTTGAAATCAATTTGTACATCCGTAAATTCTTCCTCCTGGTACGGCATGCAAGCAAATTGACCCAACAAATATAATCCGAGCAATAGTGCCGGAACCCTGCTCATCGATTTCGCTTTTGGTGTTGACCTCATAACATTCGGTAATTCGGCGAAAATAATGATTTTACCCGGCAATGCGCCCTTTCAATTGCGCCTTCCGCAGAAAGGCATGGCCCAAAATTTAATTGCGGGTACTGGGGTCTTGCAAAGAGTTGATGGTGTCTTGCTGCATTGCTTCGTCGCCGAACATGTCCTCAGAAAAAGGATCTTCCTCAAAAGTATCCTGCTCCAGAGGCATTTCCTGGCCGGCGCGCTCGTATTCCGAGCAATCCAGTTCGATTCCCAAATCCCCCGGGGGGCGATAAAAACGAGCCTCCTTGTTGTAACCCATTTCCGGATCATTTTCCAGCTTGCGCAGAAAAGCCTGAAAAAAAGGCCGGGCCATCCGGGCGCCCTGACCGTTGTAGGAAGACAAAAACCGTATCCAGCGGTCTTCGCCGCCAACCCAAGTTCCCACCACAAGAGAAGGGGTGATGCCCATAAACCAACCGTCGACAAAGTCGTTGGTCGTTCCGGTCTTGCCGCCGATGTCGCTCTCCAGGTTGGCGAAACCCGAGCCCTTGGCGTAGCGCAGCATTTCGACCATGACGTAATTAACTTCCTGGGGCAGCGCTTTGCGATCTTGCGGCGCCTGCTCGAAAATGGAGCGGCCGTTCTTATCTTCAATGCGCTTGATGAATACGGGTTTGTTGAAAAGCCCATTGTTGGCAAAAGTGGTGTAAGCCCCCGTCATTTCCATTACGGTAAGGTCGGTAGATCCCAGACAGATGGAGGGGGCCCGCGGAACGCGGAAGCGGCCGTTGGGATAGCGCTCGCTGCTGTCAATGCCCATATTGTGGAGCAGCGAACGCACCGGTTCCGTATCTCCGATTTCCTTCATCAGGCGCACCGAGACCGTATTTTTGGATTTGGCCAGGCCTTGCTTGAGAGTGAGCAGCCGCCCGGAATATTGATCGTCAAAATTGCGCGGCGTCCATTCTTCCTGCAAACCAAAGGACCCATCCCCCGGCGCAATGGTCTGAGGCAGATCATACACCCGGTAACAAGGCGAAAAGCCCAGCTGGTTAATGGCGGTGGCGTAAATAAAAGGTTTGAAGGTGGAGCCGACCTGGCGGTTGGTGCGCACGTGATCGTACTGAAAGTACTTGTGATTGATGCCCCCAATCCACACTTTAACCTCACCGGTCACCGGATCCACCGCCAAGATGCCCGTCTGCAAAAAGTTACGGTGATATTTGATGGAATCCAGAGGAGTCATGACCGTGTCGGTTTCGAGTTGGTCGTTATAGGCGAAAACGGTCATCTCCACGGGGGCGTTAAAGACCCTTCGACGCTCATCCTGCAGCGCTTCCCACTGCGTTTGCAGCCGGGGAAAGTAAGAGCTGTTGATGATTTGCCGGTACTTGTTGGCGTCCCGGCGCGACAAGTATCCCTGGCTCACCAATCCATCTAGATAGCCGGGCTGATTATATTCCCGCAGCATGCGCACCACTTCGCGATCGTCTTCGTGGAAGTTGATGCCCCCAACTTCGTTTTCGATCGTAGCCAACAGATCGCTAAGGTAGCGGATGCGCAAATCTTTATAGCGCTGTGATTCCCGCACCAGCCGGTTGAGCGTCTGACGGCGAACTTCCAGGGGGATTTCCTTTTCGGAAGAGCTCTTGTAAGTCCAGGGATCGGCGCGTCGCCATTCGTAGTTAAAGCGTTTTTGCACCTCTTCCATATGGTCGAGCATAGTTTCCTCGGCCATTCGCTGCATGTCGGGATCAATGGTCGTGTAGATCTTCAGACCGTCTTTGTAAATATCGTAGGGGGCGCCGTCCGATTTCAGGTTTTCTTTCTTCGCCAGGATGTCTTTAACCTCTTTGGCGAGTTCCGCGCGGAAATAGGTGGCGATGCCGTCGATATGGGTTTTGGGAGAATACTTGACGCCCAAAGGAGCAGTGTGCAGCGAATCGTAGGCCGCCTCGTCGATGAGCTGGTTGCGTTGCATTTGTTTGAGCACCACGGCCCGCCGCTGCATGGCCTTTTCGGGAAAACGCAGCGGGTTATAAAGGGTGGGATTTTTCAACATCCCCACCAGCATGGCCGCCTCCGGAACGGAAAGCGAGTCCTGGCTCGTGTCAAAGTAGATCTCACTGGCGGCTTTGATGCCGTAAGCCGCGTATATAAAGTTAAACTTGTTGAGGTACATGGCGATGATCTCCTCCTTGGTGTACCGGCGCTCCAAACGGACGGAGATTATCCATTCCTTGAGTTTTTGAATGACCCGCTCCCATTTGTTGGAAGCCACCTGCTTGGTGAACAGCTGTTTGGCCAACTGTTGGGTGATGGTGCTGGCGCCGCCCGAACTTTCCTGCCCCAAGAGGATGGTCTTGACGGCTACCCGCCCCAGCGCCTGAAAGTCGATGCCGCTGTGACGGTAATAGCGCTCGTCTTCGGTGGCAATCAGCGCATTGACCAGATCGGGATCCAAATCCTTGTAGGTTACCGGAACGCGGTTTTCGGTGTAATACCGACCGATACTGCTTCCATCGGCCCCGTAAATCAAAGACGCCTCCTCGCTTTTAGGGTTCTCCAACTGCTCGATGGAGGGCAAGTCGGTAAAGGCCAAACCAACGAAAACCATAATAATACCCGCAATGCCGGCAAGGGTGACGATCCATACCCAACGCATAATGCGAGCGTAGATGGGGTTGTCCTGGCTTTGGAATAGTAAATCCAGTATATATCGCATAAATCTCGAACTTTATATGGGCGGCCCGTGATCGCTTGCTTCCCGGGCGAGCGAGATCTGCAGGCCGCCAAGTCAGCATTCCCAAATTTTGGGCTGACAGACTACAACGTTAAAACCCAACGGAAACCGTATCTTGCAAAAATACAAATTCGCTGCGTGTCCCGGAGAGCAGGCTTTCGCTAAACTCGTTTTTTTTAAGAGCTTGTTAACCCGGATGATGCATGAATTGATCTATTACGCGGCGCCATTCCTGGCCG
>CAYWHT010000449.1:0-4137 GCA_964458135.1 uncultured Saprospiraceae bacterium
TGGTCGGTTCGGTCTTCGTGGATGCTTTCTTCGGTAAGGTAATGCGCAGAATACCGTCGTCGTACTTGGCGTGGATCTTTTCGCCGTCCACGTTTTCGGGCAATGCAAATTCTCTGCGGAAGGATTGGTAGCTGAATTCCCGGCGCGTGTAGTTGTCATCCTGGTCTTCGTTGGAGACTTTTTTTTCGCCGGAAATGGACATAATCGAGTCGTTTACTTCCACATTGAAGTCATCCTTTTGCATACCCGGCGTGGCAACTTCCAGTTCAAAAGTATCATCTGTTTCGCGTACATTGACGGCAGGCATCGTGCTGCCTTCCGCGTTAAAATCCCGCTTGGCCAGGTCGGGGAATGACGAGTTAAAGAAGTCATCAAAGAAACGACCCAGGCTCGGGAATAAATCGGAATCATGCCTTCTGATGAGTGCCATAGTTGTTAGTTTTTTTGGTTTAACGAACGTTTTCACTTGTATGTTGACCAAAATTTATGCCAATGCATCCGTAGTCCGTTAATGGGAAAAAGTGTCAGATAAATCCGCTTCGGGGATGACATAATGTCCTGGCTACGTGGAGTTTAGGTAAAAAATGGCAGGTATGACCTCATTAACTGGATTCAAACAGTCGATAGCTCAGGCATAACGAAAGCGTTTGGATTGGCAGGCTATAAATTTTAGCAGCGGGGCCTCACGGCCGATAAAGATTCACATCTTTTTTAGGAGCTATTATGTTACATTAGCTGATGTTTTAGGTCGAAAAAGTCAATTATCAAGCAATTAAGAAATTCAACGAATGGTAAAGGCAAAAAACCTGTCGCCCAAAGCCAAGCTAACCTATACCAGCCCGGAAGACAAGTTGCTCCGGAAAGTGTTAATTGGAACCCTGGAATTCGCTACTGGTCGTAAGAAACTGGAGCGCATGTACACGGATGTGCGGAATGCTAATCCCGGTCCCCGGGAAGTGTGGGACGCCATCCTCGGCAAATTGGAGGTCCATCTGGAATATCCGGCCGAACAACTCGCCAAGGCGCCCGCCTCTGGTGCGGTCGTCTTTGTCAGCAACCATCCTTTTGGAGTGGTGGACGGGCTTATTCTGGGCCATTTGATCTCGCAGGTCCGCTCGGATTTCAAGGTATTGGTCAACGATGTACTCTGCCGGGAGCCCATGCTCAATCCCTTTTTACTGCCCATCGATTTCCGCCAGAACAAAGCGGCCATGCAAACCAATATTCAAACCCGGAAGCAGGCGCTGGAAATACTTCGGTCCGGCGGGGCCGTCGCCGTATTTCCGGCCGGAGGGGTGGCTACCGCCACGAAGCCTTTCGGCAGAGCTGAAGACCTGGAATGGAAACGCTTTACGGCCAAGCTGATTCAGCAATCCAGGGCCACGGTGATTCCCCTGTTTTTTCACGGTCAGAACAGCCGCGTCTTTCAGTTGGTCAGCCAAATCAATATGAATTTGCGTTTGGGCATGTTGCTCAACGAGGTGCGCAACAAAATCGGCCGGCGCATCGAAGTGAGCATCGGGGATCCCATTCCCCACGATCAGCTCGCCGAGCTGCGCGACCGCCAGCAGCTCCTCGATCACCTGCGCGATCGTACGCTCCGCCTGGGCAACGGATTTAGCTCCGCCGAAGCTTAAAATCCTAAGAAGCTTCTAATTAATAGATCAAAAGATCGTATTTTTCTGCTCGAAATCCGGAGGCGAGGATTTGGTCTTCGCCTCTCCCTAAATGCTGGATGGATGAGTAGTTCCCGCCGTTTGGCCGCGATCATGTTTACCGATATTGTGGGGTACACCGCCATGATGCAACAGGATGAAGAAGCTGGAATGTTGCGCTTGCGCCGGTACCAAAGGGTGCTGGAGGAACAGGTGGAGCTGCATCACGGCAGGGTCATCCAGCAATACGGCGACGGCAGCCTGACCCTCTTCGATAGCGCCGTGGAAGCCGTGGGATGTGCGCGGGAAATTCAAAGGTTGTTGCTCCAGAAACCAGTCGTGCCGCTGCGTACCGGCATCCACATCGGTGATGTGGTGTTGGATGGGCCCAACGTGTACGGCGATGGGGTCAACCTGGCTTCCCGCATAGAAAATCTCGCCGTTCCGGGCTCCATTCTGATTACCGAAAGGGTCATTCACGATATCCGCAACCATCCCGAATTTCAAACGGTCGCCTTAGGTAAGTTTCAGCTCAAGAACGTAGATGATCTCATGGAAGTCTACGCTTTGACGGGAGAGGGATTGCCCGTACCCCGCGGGGGCCGGTTTACGGCCGATTACGCCAAGGGCCGGCGGGCTCAGACGGCCCCTTGGACGCGCTTTCCGCTCTGGATTGGGCTGGCGGCGATCCTCCTGATTGGTTTGGGTATCTGGTGGTTGTCCAAGTGGGAGGAAGAAGGCGGCAACATCAATGCCGCACCACCGGTTTCCGAGAACTCCATCGCCGTTCTCCCCTTCCGCGATTTTAGTCCGCAAGGAGATCAAACCTATTTTAGCGAAGGCATTTCGGAAGAAATTTTAAACGCTCTGGCGCAGGTGGAGGGCTTAAAAGTGGCGGGGCGCACCTCTTCTTTTTCTTTCAAAGACAAGCAGGCCGATTTGCGGGAAATCGGTCGCCAACTCGGAGTGAGCACCGTCCTGGAGGGCAGCGTGCGCCGCGCCGACCGGCGGGTGCGCATTACGGCGCAACTCATCAATACGGCCGATGGCTATCACCTTTGGTCGCAAACCTACGACCGGCAGCTCGATGATATTTTTAGCGTGCAAAACGATATCGCCACTTCGGTGGTCGATCAGCTCAAAGGAATCTTGGTCGATAATCGGGCCAAGCCGGTCGTCGAGCCGCTGACGGCCAATCACGAAGCCTACGAATTGTATCTGCGGGGGCGTTATCTGCTCAGCCAGCGCATCGACGGGGCCGAAAGGGCCGCCCAATTCTTCCGCGACGCCCTGGCGCTGGACCCGGACTTTACCCATGCTTACGCCGGTTTGGGCAATACTTACCTCTGGATGGGCTGGAGCAACCGCATGCCTTCGCGGGAAGCCTTTCCACGCGCGCGCACCTACGCCCGCCAGGCGCTGCAGCGCGATACCTCCATGGCTTATGCGCAGGCTATCCTCGGAGCGGTAGAGCTGTGGTACGAGTGGGACTGGGCGGAAGCCCGCCGGTTGCTCCGGCGCGCTACCCAAAACAACCCCTCCGAATCACGGGGATTTCTGGATATGGGGTGGTACTATCTCGTCGGTAAGGACTTCGAACAGGCTCGCGCATACCTGCAGCGCGCCATCGACCTGGACCCCCTCAACCTGGAATACAATATCGACCTGGCGGACATGCACCGCATGGGCGGCGAAACCCAAAAAGCCCGGGAAGTGGTAATCGCCATGCAGGAACTCTATCCCAATAACAGCGATATCTATTGGATGCAGGGGATGATCGCTTTCCAGGAAAAAGAGTACGATGCGGCATTGGAATATTTCAACCAGGCCGTGGAACAATCCGGCGCCGAAACCTGGGCGCTGATCCACCAGGCCATGGGGCTGGCGGCTGCAGGGCGCGTCGAAAAAGCCCGGAAAATGCTCGGCCGCTTGGAGCGCGAAAAGCAGCCCAAACAAACCGCTCCCGTCGAACTGGCCATGGCCTATCTGTATCTCGGTGAAGAAGGGCGAACCCTGGATCTGCTGGAGACCGCCTACCGGCAACACGCCAACTGGATGATCTCTATCGGGGCCGACCCCATCTGGACATCCTTGCGGGAAAATGAACGGTTCCAAAAGCTGGTGGCGAATATGAATTTCCCGACCCGCTCCCAATGAACAGGATTTTCCTTATGATATTTTGTATTTTTGGCGTCTCACCAAAAACTTTGTAAGATGAAGGCCTTTTTACGCAAGTTCTCCTTTCTTTGTTTTACAGTAATGGTGCTGGTGGCGCTGAGCTTCGTACCCGATATGGCTGAGAAAGAAATGCTGACGGCCTCCGGCTACGTCAAAGCCATCTATCCGTCCGGCAAGCAGGATATCGTAGTTCGCCTTTGCGGCGATAAAAAACAATACCTGATCGAAGACGGGCTTCAAAAGGGGCTCGACCCGGAGGAACTCCGCTGTGAGATGCTGGGTAAGCGGGTGCGGCTGAAATACC
>CAYWHT010000450.1:0-4110 GCA_964458135.1 uncultured Saprospiraceae bacterium
ATAATCAAAAAAGTGCAATTTGTAGGCCAACTACTAAACCCGCAATGGGTTCCATCAAAAGCAAACGCCTTATTGATTACAGGTCGTTCACAACCACACCTTACATCCTTCCGTACAATTCCGGCAGATGTCTATTTGGTTTCTTCCCCGCAGTAATTGGCGCCGAAAATTCCGGTAGGCTTCACTGCGCCAGATATCCCGAAAGGCCTGGGTTTTTAAGTCTCCTAACGGATGTTGGGCATCCTTGTCGAAACAGCAAGGCACGACTTGCCCATTCCAGGTGATGACGCAGGCGTGCCACAATTTCCAGCAGTGGTTGCGTAAGGGATATTTCAGTTCGTAGGCGCCGTCGGGGCGGCGCCGGTAACGGGCGTATTGCTCTTGCTCGGGGATGAGGGGATTGCCGTGGCGGTAATTATAAACCTGGGCCGTTTTCAATTTGACTTCATCGACGCCGATTTCCCGGGCGAGCCGGTAAATGTTGGGGATTTGGTGCTCATTGGGTTTGACTACCAGAAATTGAAAAATCAAGTGGGGCCGGCGGGCCTGCAGGCGTTTACGCCACTTAACGACGTTGCGGGCGCCCCGGAGTACGGTTTCGAGTTTTCCTCCGCGACGGTATTGTTCGTATACTTCCTGCGTGGCGCCGTCTACCGAAATGATCAGCCGGTCCAGGCCGGACTCGACGGTGCGGCGGGCGTTGGCGTCGTTGAGGAAGTGCCCATTGGTGGAGGTGATGGTGTAAATGCCCCGACGGTTGGCTTGCTGCACCATATCCAGGAAACCCGGGTGGATGTAGGGTTCCCCTTGGAAATAGAAGATGAGAAACAACAGCCCGGGATGCAGTTCTTCAATGATCCGGCTGAAAAGCCCGGCCGGAAGGTTGCCGGTAGGCCGCTGGAACGAACGCAGGCCACTGGGGCATTCTGGGCAGCGCAGATTACAAGCGGTAGTGGGCTCCACCGACACCGTAAAGGGCAACCCCCATTGCACGGGCTTTTTTACCCAGCGGGTCACATAAAACGAAAGCAAGACCCGAACCGCATTCCACAGCCGCCGGAGGGTGAGCTTTTGTAAAAAATTGAGGGTGTCTTTCCAATGCATACGCGTTTTTCACGGAGGTGAGCGGTGCCCGATGTACAAGTACTATATTTCCGTGTAATTTTAATTTACAAGGCTTTATGAAGTAACCCAATCCAAAATTTTTACCCGGCCGATGCAGGAGGACGGGCCAAAACCCAAGAGTTCTACTCCCCCCGAAACCCCTTCAAGTCTTCCTTAAGCTGCGAAATTTCCAAAGACTCGTTCATGCGGGTGATTTTGACTTCCGTTCGCCGGTTGCGTTGGTGCTGGGCTTCGGAGCAATCCACCCCATCGCCGCAGGCATTGCGCAGGCGGGATTCGCCGTAGCCGAAGACGCGTATTCGCCGGCCGGCGATGCCTTCGCGCACTAGAAAGTCTTTAGCCGATTCGGCCCGCCGCAGGGATAGCCGTAGGTTGTAATCTTCCGGACCGCGGCTATCGGTGTGGGCGCTCAATTCGATCTCCATGCTGGGGTACTGGCGCATCAACATGGCCATGGCGCGGAGGGCGCTGGCTTCCCGGCTGCGGATGCGGTACTGATCGAAATCGTAGAAGATGTCTTCGATGAAGATGACCGAGCCCTCGCGCAGGGGTTGGCCGGCGCCGGCAACGGCGCCGCTACCGCCGAGCAGCAACTCTACGGTAAGCGTCCGGTTGCCCCGCAGCCGCACGGTCGACACTTCCGCCGTGCCCGTTTCGTAGCCCGGCTTTTCGCCGATCAGGGTGTACCGGCATCCGATTTCCAGGCAGTATTCAAAGCTGCCGTCGATGCGGGAACTGACCACGTCTACCTCGCCATTGCATTCGTTGATCAGCCGGACGGTGGCGTCACTGATTTCCCTGCCGTAGCCTTTTTCGAGCACCGTTCCCCGCAAATCGAGACAGTTGCTGGGTTCCAGGCTCACCCGCAAGGGTTCGTCTTCATCGCCTTCGGTCGCAGGGGCTACCGTCCCGTCGGCCATGAGTTCGCCGCCGCTGCCGTCTTGCGGCACCCGGTAGCGAAACTCCCGCGTCTTATAACCCGGCTTGGACACCAGGATCAGGTATTCCTTGCCCGGTTCCAGTTGAATATTGCTCTCCCCGTAACGATTGGTGACCACTTTGGGCAGCCCCAACTCGGCTTCCTGCTTGCGAACGATTTTCAACCTAAAATTGCCCGAAGTATCCTGGGTGGGCACCAATTCTACATTGTAAAGCGCCGTACTGCCAGAGCCTTCTGCGCCGTTTTCTTCGTAAATGCGCACGGCGGCGCCGGCGATAGTCTTGCCGGTACTCTCATCCAGAATGGCGATGGTGGTGCTGCCCGCCGAGTCCAGCGTCATGCTTTCCCCGGCAACGGCCTCCTCTGGCGCATCTTCTTCCTCCTCTTGCTGGGCTACGGGGCTGTCCGGCAAGGCGCCCAGGGATTCGAAAAAGTAGATATCGGATTTACCCATGCCGCCTTCCCGGTCGGAGGCGAAGTATCCCCGGCGGCCATCATCCCGCAAAAAGAGGGAAAGGTCGTCGGCTTCCGTATTGAGGGGAGATCCCAAATTGGTTACCCTCCCCCATTGATTTTCGCTGATATCGATCATAAATAGATCCATCCCGCCCAGGCCCGGATGGCCTTTGGAAGCAAAAAACAGGGCGCCGCTATCGTGGTAAAAGGGAAATACTTCGTCTTCCGGGGTATTGATCTCCGGCCCTAGGTTGATGGGTTTGGACCAGGAGTTGCTGTCCTTTTCCACAAAATAGAGGTCGTAGCCGCCAAAGCCGCCGGATTGGTCGCTTGCGAAAAACAGCTTCTTGCCGTCGGGCGTCAGGGTGGGATGCATGCAGGAAAAGGCGTCATCGTTGAAAGGCAGCTCCTCAATATTTTCCCAATCGTAGGGGCCCTTTTGGGCGCTGTAGATTTTCAAGACCACTTCTCCTTGCGCATTGGTTTTCGACAATCCGCCGGAGAGGTTGCTGCGGGTAAAGTAAATGACTTGTCCCTGCCGGTCGAAGGCGACCGCATTTTCGTGGAGGCGGGAGTTGAGCTCGCGCGAAAAGGCTTTCGGCTTTTCGGGTAGTTGGTTGGGGTCCAGCGCGGCGGCGTAGAGCTGGTAGAAAGTTTCGCCGGAACGGGGATCGCGGGGACCGAATTTTTCCCGCGAAGTGACGTACACCAGTTGATCCCGGTGGAGCGTGGGAGCAAATTCCATGTGTTCCGTATTAATCTGGGTGGCGTTGAGGATACGGATGCCCTGCAACGCCAAGGTATTCGTGGAGTCGCTTTGCCCCCAAAGTAAGGCGGGCAGCAACAGTAGCGTCAGAAAAATGCTGGGGCGCATAACTCATTGGTTTTTGGCGTGGAAACCGTTGAACCCGGCCTCCAACCGGTAACGGCCTCATTTGAATGATCCACTAATTATAGAATTCTTCACCTTCGTCTTCCTGGCCGTCGCCATCGTCGTAGGTTTTATCTTTATTTTCTTTTCCTTTAAACCGGAAACGGATGACGCCTTCGATGGTGCCGTTATTAAAGTCATTGAACTGGGAAATGCTGTAATCGTAGGAAAGGCCGATGGTAATTTTATCGGTGGCGTCCACGCCCAAGAGCATGGCGACGGATTCACCGATGCCGCTAGCCTTGGGGCCGCCGATGCGGTAGGAAATACCGGCGGAGAAGCGATCCATAAACACCCCCGTCACGTTTACATCGGCATCGAAAGGCGCACCGGCCACGTATTTCAGCAGGACATTGGGTTGGATTTCGATTTGGTCGCTCACTTCAAAGCGACCGCCGCCCATGGCGTAGATATGCCGGATTTCCTTGCTGATGACGCCACCGGTATTGCCGGCCAGGTTGATGTCGTTCTGCAACATGTAGGGCACCGAAAAGCCGACGTAAAACTGGCCATCCTGGTGACGGTAGTACAGGCCGGCGCCGAAGTTGGGGTTGAATTTACTTTGCACGCCCATGGGAATGGCGCCATCTTCGGTGATGGGCTCCACCGGGCGGGCGGAATTGAAGTTGGTCTGAATCAAGCGGACGGAGGCCTGCAA
>CAYWHT010000451.1:0-4100 GCA_964458135.1 uncultured Saprospiraceae bacterium
TCTAATCAAAAAATGGCTAATTTTCGACTCAAAGACCAAACCCGCAATGGGTTCGTTCTGAAAGCCTTTGGTCTTTACTCCGGCGCCAAATCCAGCCGATAGTCCTCCACTGCCTCCACCTTCTCCCGGCTGAAGAAAACGGGAAAATATTGATTTTTTACCCAGATTTCGAACAAGTTGTCGTAATGCGGATGATCGGGATTGCCCGATTGCCCGGGAGCGTTGGCGCCCAGCGTGCGGTCCCAGTCGCCCGTATCGACGATGATGCGGAAGGTGGCGCCGTGGGATTGGTTGTTGTTGCTACTGGTGTTATTAACCGTGTAGCTGTTGCCACCCCGGATAGCCGGCCCCACTTCCAACTGCTTCCGCACGTTTGCTTTGACGGCGTAGCTGAGCGGGTGCCGGAAAAGCACGTGCTTGTAATCGAGTTGGCCGTAGCGCCAATCGGTCGCCTCCTCTCCCTGGGTTTCCCTCAAATGCTCAACGGCCTCTCCCAGGCAATCGAGTAAGAATGCATTGCGCCCCCGCACGGGATCGTCACCAAAGCGGTCATCGGGCAATACGAGCCGGTCGATGACCGTGCGCATTTGCGGGCTTAGATAATCCCGGATAGCTTCGGGCGCCATTCGCTCGGTCATGTTCTTCCGGATGGCGGTTTCCCAGGCGTGGTAGATGCCCGCAGCAATGGACTCGGGCTTGAGCCGGTAATCCCACTCCAGCAGGATTCTTCGGGCGTTCGCCACCTGGGCTTTGCCCTTTGCTACTGCGACATTTTCCAACATGGGCACCAATTGCCGGGCCGGTAAGGACAGGTAATCGGTTTGCAACTCCATCAAATCGGCCAGGCTGTGTTGGCGACCCGAAGCCAGAAATTCGGTCACGCGGTCGCCGCGGAAGGGATCCGACCAACTATAGCCGATGGCGTCCATGTACGGGTAATCCCGCGGGGTGACATTTTCATTCGCGCTAGCAAAAATGCCGTCTTCCGGATTGTAGATATTGGGTTTGGCTTTGATGGGCAGGTAGCCGTCCCACTCGTATGTTCCTTCCCCGGTTACCGGCACTAAACCACTCCAATTCCGGCGCACCGGGGCAATGCCTACGGCCTGCCAGCCGATGTTGCCCTCTCGATCGGCCCAGACCATATTCTCACCGGGGATATTGCTATAATTACAGGCCTCGCGAAACTCCTCGAAATTTTTGGCCTGATCCATCCGCAAGCTGGCCAGGTAGGGCGATCCGCCGATTTCCAGCCAGCCGCAACGCACCGCGCAGGCGGCATTGCGATCGCTATCCTCGTAGACGACCGGGCCGTGGCGGGTATACTTTAGCTCTACGATCTCGGGATCCTGCCCTTTGACGGGAATCGTATCGGTGATGATGCGCATGGGTTCCCAGGCGCCCCGGTACCAGTATTCATTGGGATTGTCAGGGTTGGTCCGGTAGATGTACAAATCCTCGGCATCGGTGCGGAATACGGTCAGCCCCCAGGCGCCATATTCGTTGTGGCCGATGGAGATGCCCGGAATTTCGGGCTCCCCGCCGCCGATGACGTTCCACCCCGGCGCCACCAGATGGGCCATGTAGCGCAGAGAAGGTACCGAGAGCGTCCGGTGCGGGTCATTCGCCATCATCGGAAAACCGCTTTGGGTGTGGCGGCCGTCGATAATCCAGTTATTGCTGCCGATATCTTCCGGATGGCGCAATAGCTGCTCCTGGTAGGCGGCTTCTTCCGCGGCGGCCATGGTGCGGTAGTAGTCCATATCTTGGGTACGCACTTCCGCTACGATATCTTCGGGGCGGAAGCGCAGCGGTTGCCGGAAGGCATTGTACAGTTCCAGAATATCTTCGAAAAGCAGGTCGGTATCGATGCGCGGATCCAGCTCCAATTTGGGGCGCCCGGGATGGAACCAGGCGATATTGCGCACCGTTTCGGCGCCGGCTCTGGCCACCGCTCGCCCGATATTGAGTTCTTGGTTGATGTTGCCGAGTAAGCCCTGATGGCGGGAAACCACCACGGCCGGCGTCCACTTTTGCGGCTCGATCCCCAGCAATTCGAATTCGAGCGGCAGCAGATCCGGATCGGCCTGCACGCGGTCGATATAAGCATTCACCCCGCGCACGTAAGCGGTGATGATCAATTCGCCCCGGGGATGGTAGTGCTGCATTTCGCGCTGCATATCGCCGCGAAACTGAAACAGGCGGGCGCCGATATCCCGTTTAAGCTCGCGGGGTCCCAACATCTCCGCCACCGTGCCGGTAGCCTGCCGCCGCCATACTTCGAATTGGAAAAGGCGATCGCGCGCGGCGTAATAGCCCTGGGCGAAAAACAAATCCGCTTCGTTTTGGGCGTAAATGTGGGGAATACCCCAACGATCCACCAGGATTTCCACGGGTTCCCGCAAACCCTCTACTTCCAGTTGCTCGGATTCCTGGGCCAGCCCGATGAAGGGGATTAAAAAGAAAAGGAATGATTTGTAAAGGTGATGCATGGTTTGGTGTGTTTCGAATTTTTAGTGATTAGCGCCGTTCTTGCATGGGGCTTCGTTGGGAGTTGGGACAGTTCAATAAAGTGTGTACGTTGTTGCTTGCACGATTACCAGTATTCCATATTTCCACGCTTGAATGAACAGTCTCGTAAGCATCCCCAAAGCAGGCTGCTTCTACGGAGGGCCAAGTCATCTTTAGCGCTTATCTTTTCTACAAACCGGCCGCACCCACTGGGTGGGCCGGAAAAATACCAACTCTGGGTTTCCAATCGGCGATCCGCAGCAGTACATCCATAGCTACGAAGCCTTACCCACTACTAACTACTATTCGCTAACCTCCACAACCACTTCAATCTCCACCGCAATCCCCCTGGGCAAAGAGCCCATGCCCACGGCGGCGCGGGCGTGTTTGCCCTTTTCGCCGAAGACTTCGACCATCAGGTCGGAGAAGCCGTTCATCACTTCGGGATGGTTGGTGAAATCGGATGCGGCGTTGACCATGCCGTGGACTTTGACGATGCGCTGCACGCGATCCAGGCTGCCGAGCTCGGCCTTGAGCACCGCCAGTTGGGAGAGCCCCACCAAGCGGGCGGCCTCGTAGCCCTCTTCCACGGTAAGGTCGCTACCCACCTTGCCGGTGACGTAGGCGCCGTCGGGCTTGCTGGGTCCCTTGCCGGCGAGAAACATCAAATTGCCCGTGCGCACCGCATTGACGTAATTGCCAGCCGGAGTAGCGGCTTGCGGCAGCTCGATGCCCAGCTCTTGCAGGCGGGCTTCCGGACCGTCGCTTTCGGTTGATGCGGCCTGCCCTTTGGCGGGCTGATCGCTTTCACCGCCCGAACTGCAGGCGGTCAACAATGGTAAAACGAGTAAGCATAGAAGGGTTGCGTATCTCATGGCGCAGAGGTATTATTTTATTTTGCGCCTTAAGATAGTTAATGATCAATAATTTTGTTAGTGGTGTAGTGGTTAGTTGTTAGCCCCCGGTCTCATGCGGGCGCTAACAATTAACCACTACCCCGAGACCGAAGCCAGCCGCTCCTCATCAAAAAAATACAACAGATCGGAAATGGTGTGTTTCAGGTCTTTGCGGTCTACGATAAAGTCGAGGAAGCCGCGGTCCAGCAGGAATTCGGAAGTTTGGAAGCCTTCGGGCAGGTCTTTTTTGATGGTTTCGCGGATGACGCGCGGCCCGGCAAAGCCGATGAGGGCTTTGGGCTCAGCGAAATTGACATCACCGAGCATGGCGAAGGAAGCCGTTACGCCGCCGGTGGTCGGATCGGTCATCATCGAGAAGTAAGGGATGCCGGCTTTGGAAAGTTTGCTGAGTTTGGCGGAAGTTTTGGCCATTTGCATCAGCGAAAAGGCCGACTCCATCATGCGAGCGCCGCCGGATTTGGAAATAATGAGTAAGGGCGTGCGATGCTCCAAACAATAATCGATGGCTTTGGCGATGCGTTCGCCCACGACGGAGCCCATCGAGCCTCCGATAAAGTTGAAGTCCATGGCGCCAATTACCAGGTATTTGCGGTTGACTTTGCCCTTGACGACGGATATGGCGTCGGTCAATCCCGTTTTGCGGTGAGCCTCTTGCAGGCGCTCGGCGTAAGG
>CAYWHT010000452.1:0-4098 GCA_964458135.1 uncultured Saprospiraceae bacterium
AGTAGGATTAAGACAGTCCGGTGATCTCCGCTTTCGCGAAGTATCGAGGGGTCTGAGTGCATTTCCAGGTTTGAGTAGGATTAAGACAGGAGGCGAAAATCTGTTTTTCCGGGCCAAGAATCGGTCAGAGTGCATATCCAGGTTAGAGTAGGATTAAGACCGGGCTCGCGCGTAAACGAGAACCCGTATAGACTTCTGTCAGAGTGCATATCCAGGTTAGAGTAGGATTAAGACAAAATTAGTCCCACTACTTACATCCCAACTAGATACGTGTCAGAGTGCATATCCAGGTTAGAGTAGGATTAAGACGTCAAATTACGGCTCGACAACGGTGAAAGGTTCGATCTTGTCAGAGTGCATATCCAGGTTAGAGCCCGCCTCCGCCCCTCAGGGCTACGGCAAACTGCGGAGAATCCCCCTCCTAGTAAACTTAGTGCCCTAAGTGTCTTAGTGGTTAGTCAAAAAGCCTATCCAGATTGGGGCCCGCCTCCGCCCCTCAGGGCTACGGCAAACTGCGGAGAATCCCCCTCCTAGTAAACTTAGTGCCCTAAGTGTCTTAGTGGTTAGTCAAAAAGCCTATCCAGATTGGCGCCCGCCATCGGCTTTTTACAATTCGCCTACAAATCGTAATTTTCCGGCATACCAAAGCCGCACAGCATGCCCAAAAACAAACAAGCCATGGTGCGCTATCAGATCATCGACCGCTGCCTGCGGCGCCGGGGCCGCCGCCAATGGACTACTGTCACCCTGGCCGAAGCCTGCTGCCGGGAGCTGGAAAAACAAGGGCTTCTCCCCGGGGCCGAAGGCCCCAAGCCGCGCACCATCCAGCAGGACATTACCGATATGCGCTCCGGCAAGCTGGGGCAGGCGGCGCCCATCCTTTTCGATTCGCGCCTTAACTCCTACCGCTATACCGACCCCGACTTCGTTTGGCAGGGCAACCTCCCGCTCGACAGGGAAGAAGTAGGCGAACTGCGGCAGGCGGTCGCCCTGCTGGAACAAGTCGCCCTCCTGCCACAAGCCGATGAGATGCGCGACCTCATCGTGCGGCTCGAAAACGCACTCGATATGCAGGTCCAACAACAACCTCCCGTCGTCCTGCTCGACGGCAATCCCGAAGCTACCGGATTGCGCTGGCTCCGCCCGCTTTACCGCCACACGCGCCAACGAGAGTGCCTGCAACTAACCTACCAACCCTTTACCGAGCCCCAGCCGGATACCCATATCGTAAGCCCCTACCTCCTGCGCGAATACAACAACCGCTGGTTTCTGCTCGCCTTCCACCACCGGGAGCGCCTGATCTGGACCTTCGCGCTCGACCGCATCCTTCACCTGGAACCTCACCTGCTCCAACCCTTCGAACCCGATCCTTCTTTCCAGGCCCAATCTTGGTTTCGCCACCTGATAGGCGTAACCCGCCTGTTGGAGCACCCTCCCGAACGCATCCTCCTGCGGGTCGACCTGCCGCGCGCCCGCTACATCGAAACCAAACCCCTACACCCCAGCCAGGAAATTACCGAAACCACCCCCGGCTACCTCACCTTCCGCTACTTCCTCATCCCGAACCCGGAGCTGGAAAGCCAGATCTTTAGCTTCGGAGAGGCTGCGGAAATACTGGAACCTCCCTGGCTACGGGATCGATTGGCGAAGCGCGCCCACAAGCTGTACACCCGCTACCGGAATTAAACTCTAAAACGCCGCGCCCCTCAAACGTATATGCGGGCTTGGTTCCTCCGCCTTCCACCTCCCACCTACAAAAAGCCTCGGTGGTCTAAGCGGTTAGAAAAAGTAAGAGCGGCCAGCAAGCCTTAGTGATCTAAGTGCCTTAGTGGTTAGAAAAAAAGTAAGAGCGGCCAGCCAGTCTCCACCGCTCCGCCTCCCAGAGGAAGTAAATACGCAGGCGCGGCCACCCCCATTCCAAATCCCCCCAGAGCAATCCAAAAATTCAATTTATCTTTCAAAAAAAGACAAAACTCCTATGACGCACCTTCCAGCAAACCCAAAGCAATTCCCTCGGCCCCATCTACTCCTGCTCCTGCTCACCCTCGCTGCGGGCTTCTCCTGCACCCGGCAAGAGAAAACCTTCTTCGTTCAGGATGGCAACAGCCTCGTGTTCACCGGTGAGCCGGAGTATAGCTGCCGCCTCCGCCTCACCCCCTACGGCGACGGCATGTTGCGGGTGCAGTACGCCACTCCGGAAGAAGACTTCTTCGCGGACGACCACTACGAAATGGTCGCCGGCCACGACTGGCCCGGCCGGTTAAACGTCGCCGAGCAGGACGGTCACTACGCAGTCACCCTGGAGGGGCGGGAAGACTTCGTCCTGCGGATCGACAAAGCTTCGCTGCAGCTGGACTACCGGATGGGCGAGGCTTCCCTCCTGCGGGAAAACGCGCCCTACACCCCAACCGACAGCCTCCTGTCGGTATCCTTCGCCTACGATCCGGCCGAGCATTTTACCGGCCTGGGCCACGGCTATTACGGCCGCAGCGAAAGCATCGACCTGCGCGGCCAAACCATCCGCCGCAACTACGGCAGCTACCACGCCGAACAGGCGCCCCTGCTGGTGCCCTTCTACCTGTCTAGCAAAGGCTATGGCGTTTTTCTGAACAGCACCTTTCCCAATATTTTTAATTTCGGTGAAAACCAAGAGTACGCCTTCGGCATCGAAACCGCGGGCTTCGAAGGCCAAATGGATTACTTCTTCATCCTGGGGCCTTCCTTTCCGGAACTGCTCGACCGCTACACCCAGCTGACGGGCCGCCCCCGCCTGCCGCAGCGATCCATATTCGGTTTGCAGCTATCCGACAAGGCGCACGATCATACCTCACCCACCCCTTCCGATGAGCAGTGGTGGCGCCGGAAAATTACCGCCCACCGGGAGGCCGGCTTCCCACTCGACCACGTCGTCAACGACAACCGCTGGCGCGCCGGCGGAGGAAAAAGGTGCCAGTCGCAGCTCGACTGGGACCCGCAGCGCTACCCCGACCCCGCGGCCTACGAGGAATGGCTGAACGAACAGGGACTGACCGCCACCCTGGATTTTAACCGCTGCATCGGCCAGTTCAGCGAAGGCTGGAAGCCCGTATTCAACATCCCGGTCACCGATAGCATCTCCTTTCCGGAAAGCGCGCCCGACCTCACCGACGAAGCCTTCCGAAAGTGGTTCTGGAATATCTTTTACCAAAAATCCCTGAATCCCGAACTGGACTTCCCCGGCGACGCCCTCTGGATCGACGAGTTCGACGAGATGGGCAACGCCCCCGGCGAGATGAGACTGGCCAACGGGCGCTCCTTCCACGAGATGCGCAATTACTGGTTTTTCCTCATCGCCAAGGCGCTGGTGCAGGAAGGGTGGGACCGCGATATCGGGCCCGCAAAGCGCCCCTACGTCTGGGTGCGGGGCATGAGTGCCGGCGCCCAGCGCTACGCCACCCTCTGGAGCGGCGACATCAAGCCCAACTACCGCGATATGCGCACCCAGATCCGCGGCATGCAACTGGCCGGCCTCTCGGGCTTTCCTTTCTGGGGGCACGATGCGGGCGGCTTCTACGACTGGGATCTGAAGACGGGCCCCAACGAGGCGCTCTACCGGCACTGGGGTATGGCCTTCGGCAGCTTTGCCCCCATCTGGAAACCGCACGGCATGGGGCGCTCCCGTTGGCCGCTCGACCGCTCCCCCGCCGCGCAACGGGCCGCCAAAACCTACGGCGACCTGCGGTACTCGCTGATGCCCTATACCTACTCCTGCGCCTACCGCGCCCACGCCACCGGCCTGCCCATCGCCCGGGCCATGGTCATCGACTACCCGGATTCCGATAAAGCCTGGCAGTACGACCTGCAGTACCTCTGGGGCAGCGACATTCTGGTCGCCCCGCAATGCGATCCCGAAAAACCGGTAGAGGTCTGGCTGCCGGAAGGCCAGTGGTATGACTTCTGGACCGATGAATTGATCGAGGGCGATCAGGTGCTCACCCTGGCGCCGGAAGGCCACCAAATGCCGTTGTTCGTCAAGGCGGGGGGCGTCATTCCCCGGGTCGAAGCGGCCCGGAGCACCGCTTTTCTGGATGAGGACCGCCTGGTCATTCACGTTTATAC
>CAYWHT010000453.1:0-4088 GCA_964458135.1 uncultured Saprospiraceae bacterium
GGCGGAAAAAGAGCAAGTCAGAATTCACAAATCTTGCGTTGTTAGACTATAAATAACAAATTCGTCAAAATCTTTACGTACCTCTCTTTTCTCTTGGGTCCAAAAAGGCCAAAACGGCGGTAAATCCCTACCTTTATTGCAAACCACGCAAGTCCCGCCGCCACCTTCACCCAAAAGTTTGGATTCATGAACGTCAGGTACATCATCGCTATCGTGATCGCCGGTCTGCTCGGACTGGGGGTTCGTTTTTACAGCCTCCCCCACCCCACCGATCCCCCTGCTTCCAGTTTTGCGAGCCAAAAAGCCCGAAAGCTGGACGCCCGCAACCGCTACCAGGGCCCCGGTAAATACTACGAATACCACCGGGAAATCCGCACCCGCGACGGGGCCGATTCCCCCGGCTACGCCTACAATTACCGCCGCCGCGAGCTGACGAAGGCCCTGCGGCGCAACCGCCGCTTCGCCCGCCCGCGCACCAACCTGCCCTACACCAGTAGAGGGCCGGGCAACGTAGGCGGCCGCACCCGCGGGCTGTGGGTCGACCCCACCGATTCCACCGCTTCCACCTGGCTGGCCGGATCGGTGGGCGGCGGCATCTGGAAGACCGAAGACGCCGGGCAAAGCTGGCGGCACGTCTCCGAAGCATTCACCAGCTTATCCGCCGCCACCCTGGCGTCATCAGCCAATAACCCGCAAGTGATCTACGCCGGTACCGGTGAAGGCTTCGGCCAATTTATCACCGGCGACGGCCTGTACAAATCCACCGATAAAGGGGAAAGCTGGTCGCGCCTCGAAAGTACGGCCGACGACCCGCGCTTCGCCAATATCCTGCGCATCGTCGTCAATCCGGCCGATGAAAATGAGCTCGTCATCTGCACCCGCACCTCCCGCAACCAGCGCTTCCAAAGCGGGGAGCCCATTTCCTACATCTTTAAAAGCACCGACGGGGGCGACAGCTGGACGGAGCAGTACAACCGCCGCACCCCCATCCAGCAAATCGTCTTCAACCCCCAAAATTACCGGGTGCAGTACGCTTCGGTCAACCGCGACGGCATCTATAAATCAACCGATGCGGGGGAAAACTGGCGGCAGGTGTTCGATGCCGACGGCCTGCCCCTCGGGCGCATGGAACTGGCCGTCGCGCCGCAAGATTCCAACTACCTTTACTTGTCGGCCCAACATTTCGATGTGGATTTCGCCCTGTACCGCTCCACAGACGCCGGAGATACCTGGGAGCGCGTCATCCGCGACAACCCCACCAACAGCTTCGGACCGGTCTTCAACACCCAGGGGTGGTACGACAACACCATCGCGGTGCACCCCTACCAAAAAGAAACCGTCTACGTGGGCGGCGCCGGCCCCATCCTGCGGATCGACCTGAAAAAGGACTCCATCCTCAGCCTGCGCCTACCCGCTCCCCGCAATGAGACCGACTTCGTCCAATTTATCGAAACCTTCGGTTACGATGAGGGAGTGGTGCCGTTGCGCGAACTGGAGGCCTTTTTCGATATCCAAACCAACACCCAAACCTCGGATTACACCGACATTATCCTCGATTTTGGTGACGGCGACACCGTCCTTACCCAACAAGCGCACCGCTTTTCCATCAACCCATCCACACTCGCCGGCGCCTTCGAAGGCATGGCCCAGGTGCCTTTTCAGGTGCGGGACAGGCGTACGGGCGCGCAACTGGCCATTTCTTTTCACGATGCGAACGGCGATGGCGCCTGGCAATTGACCCCGGGAGAAGTGGCTAGCACCTCCGAATTTCTGCAATTTCACGCCCTCCCCTATAACGGCAACCTACCCAACCTGCCCCTCACCACCAACTACACCGAGAAAGGGCTCTACTTTGCTTTTATGCGCTCCAATACCGGGGATACCATCCAAACTACCACTCCGGGAGGGCGAATTTCCTTTCTTGTGGATGTGCTCGCAGGCCGCGCGGCCGATATGCTGCCCATCGTGGATAGCTACCGACAGTACCGCGAGTTCGGCGTTACCTCAAAAGGCGTACACGTGGATCACCACAACCTCCTTTTGCTACCGCGAAACGACAGCCTGGAACAATTCTACATCCTCAACGCCAACGACGGGGGTATCGCCTTTTCCACCGACGGCGGAGAAACCTTCATCCAAACCGGCGACACCTTCAAGGAAAGCGTCGACTTCGACGGCAATCGTCTGACCTTCGAGACGACCGGCGGCTATTTGACCTCCCAATTCTACGGCGTCGACAAGATGAACGGGGGCGATCGCTACATCGGCGGCACCCAGGATAACGGCACCTGGCTTTCCGATTCCGACCCCGGGCCCGATTCCGAATGGGACGACGCCCCGAGCGGCGACGGCTTCGAGGCGGCCTGGCACTACGAAGACAGCCTGAAAATCCTGGAATCTTCCCAATTCAACAACATCTTCCGCTCCGAAGACGGCGGCCGCAGCTGGACCAACGTGTCTCCGCCCGGCCAGGGCCCGTTCCTAACCCGCATCGCCAACTCCAAGCAAGATCCGGAAGTGGTTTACACCGTTTCCGACCGGGGCGTCAACCGCTCCGTCGATTTCGGGCTGACCTGGGAGACCACCCCCATGCCCGACGAATGGAGCTTCCGCAATACCATCCCCCTGGAAGTATCGCTGGCCTCTCCCCTGGTGGTGTGGACGGGCGGCCGGCTAACGTCGAGTTCGCGCATCGCCGTCTCCAAAGACGGGGGTACGACTTTCGAGTCTACGGCCGACTATCCGGAGGCCACCCTCGGCACCGTCACCAACATCGCCACCCACCCCTTTGATCCCGCTACCGCCTACGCCCTTTTCTCAATTGCCGACGGGCCGAAGGTGCTCAAGACGACGGATTATGGCCAAAGCTGGGAGGATATTTCGGGTTTCGAAACCAACCGGGAAGAGAGCACCCGCGGTTTTCCGGATGTAGCGGTTTACAGCCTGCTGGTCATGCCCTTCGACACCAACCAAATTTGGGTGGGCACCGATATCGGCTTGGTTAAAACCACCGATGGCGGGGAGAGCTGGTTCCTCGCCGAGGATGGCCTGCCGCCGGTAGCCATCTTCGAGATGACCATCGTCAATGACGAAGTCGTCATGGCTACGCACGGCCGGGGCGTCTGGTCGGTCGCCCTGCCGGAGCTGTCCGGCTACGAGCCCATCGCTGCCATCCGGCTCCCCCGTACCGAAGTCGATGAACTGGCTTTTGGAGGTGAAGTACGTGGAAATTACCAGTTCCGCTCTCCTTACGATTCCGTCCAATTGGTGGGGCGCATCGAATACCGGGGGCAAACTTTCGAGACCGGAACCGTCAGCATTCGCGACATTCCGGAGCCGGCGACCGGAGATTTTCTGCTTCAATTCCCGGAATTGCCCAATGACACCACCCTGTTTGAGGCCCGCATCATCACCCGCGTATTTGTGGGAGGAGAAATCGTGGAATTCGGCGCCAATACTTTGGCCTTCGCGGCAGAATCCGCACCCCTAACCGGATTCTACGAAAACGATTTCGACGATGAGCGCCGCGATTTTGCCAGCAAAGGCTTCGTCACCGGTCGCGATCCCGGATTTGCAGACAATACCCTGCATACCGCCCACCCCTACCCCGATCGCGACTTCCAGTTGTCCATATTTAAAAAACCAATTGTCTTGGAATCCGGTCCGACGCTGGTGCGTTTCGACGAAATCGTGCTGGTGGAAGACGGGGCGTCCGATAATTTTGGCTCCGTCGACTTTTTCGATTTTGTCAGTGTGATTGCTTACCCGCTGAAGGACATCAATAACCCGGTCACCCTGGCGGGTTATGATTCCGGAGAGCGCCAGGAATGGCTAAATGCTTACCTGGCCGAAAGAGCCGGCAGCCCGGATTTGTTTGCCGAGCGGGTGATCAATCTGCGTAGTTCCTTCGCCGCGGGCGATACCGTGTACCTGGCCTTCCTCCTCTCCGCCGATCCTTTCGTCAACGGCTGGGGCTGGGCCATCGACAACCTGGAGATCGGGGATCGATCCACCGCAGTAAGTGACCCTTCGGGCTCATTAAAAGGCATCGCGCTGAGTACTTATCCCAACCCGGTACGGGATCAGGC
>CAYWHT010000454.1:0-4084 GCA_964458135.1 uncultured Saprospiraceae bacterium
GTTCCAACCCCCAAACCATCCATCGTAAGCCCATTCATCCCCCAAACCAGCCTACGTAAGCCCATTCATCCCCCAAACCATCCTACGCAAGCCCCCGTCATCCGTAAAAACAAGCGCCCCGCACTACGCATTTCATAATCCCCCAAACATGAATATATTTGCATTTGATCATACATTTGATCCCATTTAACCATCAAATCACTGCAAATCGACATGATCCAATCGTCAACTTCCAGGGACTCCGTTACCAAGGAGGGGCTGCCCACTTCCTTGCGCAGCATCGCCGAGCAACTGGAGCAAAACCGCAACCTCAAACCGGCCGACATGCGGCGCATCCTGCTCGAAGCCAACGTAAAGCCCGAAGAGCTTGAGCCCTGGGCCGATTTTGACCATCCGGTGACCGACAGTTACGGGCGCCAGCTCATTTACAAGGGTGACAATTTCGAGATCATGGCCATGTCGTGGCGGCCGGGCGATTTTTCCACCATCCACGACCACGGGCATACGCAGTGGGGCGCGGTGCAAGCCTTCGGGCCCGCGGAGCACGCCACCTTCCGCTGGGACAACCAACAGCTCAGCACGCTGGCCCGCTGGGTCATGGAACCCGGCGACGCCGTGGGCGTGCACCATACGCTCATCCACCAGATGGGCAATTCGACCACCGATAAATTCTTTATTACCCTCCACGTCTACGGGGAATTGGAGGATATCGACAACGTCACCGGCGACGCCCGCATCTTCGACCTGGAAACCGACACCATCCAGCGCGTCGACGGCGGCGTATTCTACGCCCTGCCGCCCGAACAGATCAAACGCACGGAGCCCGGCCCCGTAGCCGACTTTCCCACCCGCCTGCGCCACCTCATCGAACTAATCCGCCGGGTGCGCAAAATGGAAAACCGCAACGCCAACCGCAGCGGCAAGGACCCGCACGCCCTGATTGAAGACTTTATGTCTGGCCAGCAGCACGCTCGCCTGCTGCGCTGCCTGCAAAACAATACCGACCGGTACGGCCACCAATCCAATTCGGTTTACTGGCGCGTGCTCAACCAGGAGCTCAAAGAGGCCGCCCGCCTGCAAAATGAGCTGATGCAGGAAGAACGTAAAGCCGATCACTTTCACCAGTACGCCGAACTATACGACGCCGTCATCGGCCGGCCCTGCCTCGAACAGTTTATGGCGGGCTACCTCCGCTTTTTCCGCGACCGCTACCACATCGATTTTCCCAACAGCCGCCTGATCTCGCTGGGTTGCGGCACCGGCCTGGTGGAAGAATACCTCATCGAGGAATTGGGCGTGCCTTATGACCACCTCTTCGGCATGGACCTTTCGGAGGCGATGGTGGTCGAGGCGCGCAAGCGCATCCGGGCCGACGTAGGCGACGTGCTCACGCTCGATCCCAGCATCCGCATGTGGGACATCGCCTTCAGCGGGCTCAACGTTTTCCACTACATCGACCACACCCGCCTGGAAGAAGCCATCCGCAACACCGCCGCCATCATCCGGTCCGGCGGCTATTTTATCGGCGACTTCATCACGCCCGACCACATCCGCTGGTACCCCAACGTCTTGTATTCCAAAGAGCAAGACATCATCTCTCTGCGCACGCCCCGCCTGGTGGAAACCGGCGGCAGTGTATTCCAGGAAAGCGAGATTGTGAACATCAGCTTCCGCGACGGGCGGATGCGCGTCAGCTACGCGGGCAAGCACCGCCGCTTCCTGCCGCCCCTGCACCGGGTGCGCACCTACTTCGAGCGCGCCTTCGGCCCTGAGGTGCATCTCTACGATGCCGTCTCGCTGGAACCTATTCCGGAGGGAGCGGATACTTGTGCTTCGACGCGCTATATCGTGGTGGCGAAGAAGGAATGATTGGCTGAATCGTCAATTATTTGGAGCTCTGAAAGACAATATTAAAAAAACAAAGCCCCCGAGCTGGAAGCGTTTTTTGGCTTGATCAATAATGCTCACACTAAAATATCAAGATTGAAAAGGAAATTTTATTGATCCCCAAAACCCGCCAAATCATCGCCCGCGCCCACCGACAGCAACTCCCCATCGAAGACATTTCACTCTTAGTAGATTTGCCGGTGGAAAACGTGAGCGCCGCGCACGATCCCTTACTCATCATGAACAAGGGCGCAATTGTCGTCAACCGACTGGAATGGTGATTGGACGTTAGGCATCTTATACGTATCTTGTAGTAGTTCCCTCCACGGTTCCTCTAATCGTTCAATCCGCCCAAGATGAAATCCCAATTTCACGCACTACTCGTACTGCTCTGTTGTCTCTTTCCCTTAGCCTTAAGCAGTCAGACCTCCTATGTGGAATACGCCCCCAACCAATTGATCGTCCAATTCAGCCCGCAAAAGGCCCATCCCGCCGCTTCGCCTTTCGACCGGCCGGTATTGCGGGCGTTGAATCGGCGCTACGGCTTGCAATCCACCCGGCTTACGGGCAACCGCCAAAACCGGAACACTTATCTCTTGCAATTTTCCGGAAAACCCGAAGTCCCCGAATTAGCCCAAGCCTACGCCGCCACCGGATATTTCGAATACGTAGAACCCAACTACCGCGGCTACGGCGGCGGCCAAGCCATGTCGCCCCCGATACAGCCCTCCGACGCCTATTATTCCCGGCAATGGAGTTTTGATAATACCGGCGCCTTCAATTTGTCGCCCTCCACCCAAGACGCCGACATCGACATGGACTTGGCCCTGGACATTGAGCGGGGCTCGCCGGGCGTGACCGTGGCCATCCTGGATTCGGGGGTCAAGCTCGACCATCCTGAGTTTAACGGCAGAATCTGGAGCAATGTATCCGACCCTTTCAACGGCCAGGATGATGACCAGAATGGCTATGTTGACGATACCCGGGGTTGGGATTTCGCTTACGAGGACAATGACCCCGCCGATGATTTCGGTCACGGCACCAACGTGGCGGGCATTATCGGCGCCAACGGAAATAACAATATCGGATATGCCGGCATCGACTGGAATTGCCGGTTGATGATCCTGAAAATCCTGGACGATAGTAATTTTGGCTTGTACAGCTGGTGGGCCGACGCCATTTATTACGCCGTGGATCACGGCGCCCAGATCATCAATATGTCGGTGGGCGGGACTTCCAATTCCAATTTACTGAGGGAAGCGGTGGCTTATGCTCACCAAAACGGGGTAACCATCGTCGCCTGCATGATGAATACCAACAGCGACCAGCCTTACTACCCGGCGGCCTTCGAACAAACCATCGCCGTGGGCGCCACCGACCCGGACGACCGGCGGACGGCCCCCTTTTTCTGGGACGCCGGCAGCGGTAGTAATTACGGCTCCCATCTTGACCTCATCGCGCCGGGTAATTACATCTACGGCTTGCACTACCGTTCCAATACCAATTACAATACCTACTGGGGCGGCACCTCGCAGGCGGCGCCCCACGTTGCCGGAGTCGCTGCCTTGCTTCTGGCCCAATCACCGGGGCGCACTCCGGAGGAATTGCGCGAGATATTGACCGGTACCGCCGAGGATGGAGTAGGCTCCGAAGAAGAAGATAGCCCGGGCTGGGACCCCTACTACGGTCACGGCCGGCTCAATGCCTTTAGAGCTTTGCAACAAACGATCTCCACGGAAGGCTTTCATCCGGCTTCCTTCTTTATTTATCCCAACCCGCTGGGCAGCCAACCCCTTACGCTGCAATACCGGGAAAACAAACAACGATCGGTCACCCTCGAATTATTTAATGCGCTGGGCCGGCGGGTTTTCAACCGGCAAATGGATATTCACCCCGGCGACTTAAACATTGACCTTCCAGCTTTGCCAACCGGCGTCTACCAGCTTTTAATAAGTGACGATGAAGCTCAATACGGGGAGAAACTGGTCATCACCAAAGAGCGCCCCTAAAGGACATCATTTCCCATTATGTCAGCTATCGGCAGAAATAGGGCAGCTACTTGTCGGCAAACTTATTAAGTTTCCGGTTAATAATTACATATTTGTGTCTATTCGGGCGTAACTGACGCACAACCGGATCGTTTACCTATAGTCTGACAACTCAGGATTTGTGAAAATATGACGCCGCTATTTTTTCG
>CAYWHT010000455.1:0-4073 GCA_964458135.1 uncultured Saprospiraceae bacterium
CTTGGGCAAAAGCGGCTTGAATGAAACGAAATTTGCTTAGCACTCTGCGATCAATAATGGGAAGAGACAAAGGCCGCCCGAATCAATAACTGGCGGTTGCCGGCCGGTCTTTATTAAACCCCAGGGCTTGGCGCATCTTCCGGTATACATCCGTATTGTCGTAGATGCCGGAAAACAATTCGGAAGAGGGTCCGTAGGCAAAAACCGGAACCATGACGGAGGTGTGTCGATTGGTGGTAAAAGCCGAATTGATTTCCCCCATCTTGGAGCCCGGATTGAGGGCCATGCCGCCGGTTTCGTGATCGGCGGTAACTAAAACCAGCGTATTGCCGCGGCGCCTGGCGTAGTTTAAAACCTGACGTACCGCACGGTCGAAATCGAGTAATTCCTCGACGACGTACGCCCCGTCATTGGCGTGTCCGGCCCAATCAATCTGGGAGCCTTCGACCATGAGAAAGAAGCCCTCATCGCTGTGTTTCTCAAGAAACAGCGGCGCCTGGCGACAAACAAAATCTAAATAATCACGACCGGCCGATACCGGGGCGGGATGGTGATCGGCGGTGAAATAAACAAAATTCCGGGTAGGATCGACGCTAATATCGAGGAGCGGTTCTCGGGTGAAATCCGAGACTTGATAGTCCTTGTTCACTAGTTCCCTGTATAAATTGCGATGGTCAATCTTTCGCTTTTCAAAATAGCTTTTGCCACCCCCAACTAAGTAGTCAAGTTCTACATCTAAATAATCGGCGGCGATATTTTCGTAAAGGGCTCTGGACTTTTCGTGTGCGACGAAAGCGGCGGGCGTAGCGTGCACCAGGGTAGAGGTGGCGATCAAACCGGTGGCTAACCCATATTCCTCAGCTTCCTCGATGATGGTCTTGCAGGCAACGGTGTCCGAATCTACCCCAATAGCCCGCACAAAGGTTTTCTTACCACAGGCCAGGGCGGTTGCGCCCGCCGCCGAATCCGTCGTAAGATCATCGTAGGCGTGCGTTTTCTGAAACCCAATCACCGGAAATTCCTCTAGCGTGAGCCTGTTTTTATTGCTGTACAGAGCCGCCGAAATATGGCTAAGCCCCATGCCGTCACCAATTAGCAGAATGATATTTTTTGCCCGGGTTTGCCTCGTTTCGGTATCGGAAGAAATACCCTCCTGACCGTCCTCCGTTACTTGACACGCCCCCGACATCAACGACAAAAGCACTACGATTAGCCATGGTCTACCCTTTATCATTGCAAATTATTTTTATAAATCGACCCCAATAATACATAATTTATTAGGCTTTTGTTTGAATCCTAGAATCGAGAACAGGAAAACCGGGAATGAACAAAACTATATTTTGAAAACGTGACTTTAACTTACGGCTAGTAGAATGTTGTTTTGCGATGTTTTAATTTTGTCCCCCGCTAATCGAACAATAGCAACCCCACACGGTTATCTAAACAAAATGCAAATAGAAAACGAACTTTTTGACTTTGCATAAATTTTCAATGCAATTTACAAAGGATTTACAAAAAAAAATTAACATGCCCATCCATTCATCGCTTATGTGGGTCAATTTTATTTCCAGCCTGTTTTTCGCGTTTTTGGCTGCGCCGCTTAGCGCCGATGCGGGGCAGCTGCCGGAAAAGGTCTGTAAGAACTCTATCTTCGACCAGTTGAGTGGAAGGGATGTGGTGGAAGTTACCCTGCGGATGAACCTGGAAGAGCTGATGGAAAACCGGCGCACAGAAGAGTACCAAAAAGCCAGCATCAGCTACCTTTCCCGTGACGGGAGGAACATGCGCCGGGAGATCAAGGTGCAGGTGCGGGGTAAATTCCGCCGCCGGGTTTGTCAGTTTCCGCCCATCATGTTAAAATTTTCGGAAGATGATCTTGAAGCCGACGGTTTATACAGAGAGTACGACAAACTAAAGCTGGTCACTCACTGTTTGGACGATCGCAAACCCGGCAAGGCCAATGTTCTGAAGGAATATCTGGGGTATCAAATATTCCGGCGAATCACGAAAACCAGTTTTCGCACCCAGCTAATGAAAATTACTTACGCCGATACCGAAGGCAATAAAGATGATTTCGAACGCTATGCCGTTTTGATTGAAGAAACCGATGAAATGTCGCATCACGTTGGCGGTCTGGAGTGTGAAGAATGCCGCAATCTGACCTTAGACTCCCTGGAAGCTAGCCAGGAATGCACCATGGCGGTTTTTCAGTACATGATTGGCAACGTGGACTGGAGTATTCCCATGATGCGGAATGTAAAGATCGTAAAGCCTTACCGGGGAGAGGGTAAAAAAACAGCGGTTCCTTACGATTTTGACTACAGCGGGTTGGTTAGTCCTTCCTACGCTTCCGCCAACACCCAATTGGGGCAGCAGGATATCCGGGACCGGATATACCTGGGTTTTGAAGTTAGTGACGAAGTGATGCGCCCGGTATTGAATACTTACCTGGAAAAGGAACAAGAATTGCTGGATTACGTAAAAAATTTTAAACTACTCTACTCCCAAGGGCGTTATGAAGTCCAGAAATATTTAGAATCTTTCTTCGAAATTCTACGCGATCTGGGAATCGAACAGGGCGAAAACTTACACAAAAGATTGAAAGAAGCGGATGGCGCTTTCGCTGGTTATCAGTAAAATGAGCCCTTCCGTCAAGAATAGGTTTTAGGTTAGCGATCTAGTAGCAGGGTTCAACTCGTTTTCGTGTTGAACCCCTTTTTTTGTTCGGTCCGGAGATTGACCGTCCGGCTTTCCCCGGCCGATGCCGGAGGACGGGTTTACCCACTACCAACGCTAATACCGGTACTTATCCTTCCAGTAAGCCTGCAGACGCTGTCTAATCTTCTCCTCGGCCGGATTTTTCTGAGGGTTGAAAAGGCGGGCGCCGCTAATACGGTCGGGCAAAAATTCCATGGGAGTAAAATTGCCGTCGTAGTCGTGAGCGTATTGGTAAGCTTTACCGTAGTCCAGCTCCTTCATCAGTTTGGTAGGCGCATTGCGCAAGGGAAGGGGTACTGGGAGGCTCCCCGTTTGCCGAACCAGGGCCTGGGCCTTATTAATGGCTTCGTAGGCCGAATTGCTCTTAGGGGCGCTGGCCAGGTAGACGACGGCTTCCGACAAGATGATGCGGGCCTCCGGCATGCCAATGACCTGCACGGCTTGAAAGGCCGTATTGGCCATTAGCAAGGCATTGGGATTGGCCAATCCGATGTCTTCGGCCGCGGCAATAAGCATCCGGCGGGCAATAAATTTAGGATCCTCCCCGCCTTCGATCATACGGGCCAGCCAGTATACGGCGGCGTTGGGGTCGCTACCGCGAATCGATTTAATGAAGGCCGAAGCAATATCGTAGTGTTGGTCCCCGGATTTGTCATAGCGGGCTAAGTTTTCCTGCACTGCTTCGGTAACCATCGCATCGGTAACCACCAGTTTTTCTCCCTCCGGGACGCGCCCCGCCACCAATTCCAACACATTATAAAGGCGGCGGGCGTCTCCCCCCGAAAAACGCAGGAGGGCGTCGTAGGAAGCCATCTCCAGTTGTAGCTTTTTGAGGTACTCGTCTTCCTGAAGGGCGCGGTGCGCCAGGTCGATCAGTTGGTCGCGCTCCAGTGGCTGCAATACGTACACCTGGCAGCGAGATAACAGCGCGGGGATAACTTCGAAGGAAGGATTTTCGGTGGTGGCCCCGATCAGGGTCAGGGTGCCGTCTTCTACGGCGCCGAGCAACGCATCCTGTTGCGATTTGCTAAAACGGTGAATTTCGTCGATGAAAAGAATGGGGTTGGGCTGGTCAAAAAAATGTTGCCGCCGCGCCCGGTCAATCGTTTCCCGAATATCTTTGACCCCGGAATTGATGGCGCTGAGCTGGTGGAAAGGTCGGTTGAGTTGGTTGGCAATAATTCGCGCCAGAGTGGTCTTACCCACCCCCGGCGGCCCCCACAAAATAAAAGAAGGGAGCCGGCCGGTCTCGACGGCTTTTCTCAATACCGCCTCATCGCCCACCAAATGGTCCTGACCGATATAGTTTTCCAGGGTTTTCGGGCGCATTCTTTCGGCCAATGGTTGCATACGGT
>CAYWHT010000456.1:0-4063 GCA_964458135.1 uncultured Saprospiraceae bacterium
AGGGTCAGGGGCAAAAAACGCAGGCGATGCCTAAGCATCGGCGAGGCTTTTTAACGCAGCGAGCTGGAAAAGAGCAAGTCAGAAATCACAAATTTTGGGTTGGCGGACTATAAAATTCGCGCGGGCGGTGATTTTCTTCCGCAGATGTTGGTTTTTAACCCTATTTTTGCACCTGGATTGAAAAAAAAGTGATTTGAAGTTTTCTGAATTCGGATTTGAAGACGTTTTATTGGAGGGATTGGACAGCATGGGCTTTAACGAAGCCACACCGGTGCAGGAATTGGCTATTCCTCCCATTATGGAGGAAAAAGACGTACTGGCCTGCGCCCAAACCGGCACGGGCAAGACGGCGGCATTTTTACTGCCCGTACTAAACGCCCTCACCAAAGACCCGTCGCAGGGCGTGGACACCATCATCCTGGAACCGACTCGCGAGTTGGCCGTACAGGTCGACATGCAATTGGAGGGCCTCTCCTACTTTACCGGCATCAGCTCCATCGCCATCTACGGAGGGCGCGACGGGCAGTCGATGGAACAGGAAAAGCGCGCCCTAAAAAGCGGCGCCTCCATCATCGTAGCTACCCCGGGCCGGCTGACTTCCCACCTCGACCTGGGTTACGTCAAGGTGGAAAATATCAAGCACCTCATCCTCGACGAGGCAGACCGCATGCTGGACATGGGTTTTGCCCCCGCCATCATGAACATCGTCAATCAACTGCCCCGCAAACGCCAAACCCTGCTCTTTTCGGCTACCATGCCGCCCGAAATACGCCGCTTCGCCAAGCAACTCCTCCAACAACCGGAAGAGATCAACATCGCCATTTCCAAACCCGCGGAGAATATTATGCAGGCGGCCTACGAAGTGCAGGACGAAGGCAAAGTAGAGCTCGCCCAACACCTGCTCGGCGATAAAAAGCGCCTGCAGCGCGTCCTTATCTTCGCCAGCACCAAGAAAAAGGTGCGCGAGCTCGCCGAAAACCTCAATAAACAGGGCCTTACCGTCGGCGCCATCCATTCCGACCTCGACCAGCAGGAACGCGAGAACCGCCTTGCCGGCTTCAAAAGCGGCGCCATCCCAATCGTCGTCGCCACCGACGTGCTCTCCCGCGGCATCGACATTCGCGGCATCGACCTCGTCATCAACTTCGACGTACCCAACGACGCCGAAGATTACGTGCACCGCATCGGCCGCACCGCCCGCGCCGACGCCTCCGGGGTGGCGCTCACCTTCATCAACAGTAAAGATCGCGGCCGCTTCAAACGCATCGAAGAGCTCATCGAAACGCCCGTACGCCGCATGCCGCTACCCGAAGAGCTCGCTTACGCCACGCCCCCCAAGGGACGATCCGGCAGATCGGGCGGCGGACCCCACAAATCTCGCTCTCACGGGGGGAAGAAAAAAGGCTCCGGAAGGCAGAGTGGTGGGCGTAAGCCGGGACGGAGGAAACGGAAGGGTTAATGGGGCGCCCGTCCCTTCAGACCGGGTAAAAATGGTGAGGGTTGCCTGGTGAATGCTGCTCTGACAGGTCTGGCATTCAAAGTTTTCCGTCGCGATTTTAAGAATTTGCTGGGAGTTTATCCTTTAGGAGGGTATCAAAATTCAAAATTTTGGATTGCTACCCATTCCACTAATCCCGCCAAACTATCCACGTCCACGGCTCGTTCATCGATCCAGCGGGCGGCAAGCTGGTACAATTCCTGGGGCTTGCGCCCCGCTTCCCGCCACGCCTTTAGCGCGCCGGCGCCACTGGATTTGGAAAGTTTTGTCCCGTCGGGAGCGGTAAGTAGCGGATGATGCCAGAACGTCGTTGCCTGAAAAAGGCTGATGTCGAGTAAGCGGGCGAGATGCTGCTGGGCAATGGTGGAGGGCAATAGATCTTCCCCCCGCACTACGAGGTTGATCCCAAAATATTCATCATCGATCAGGGAAGCCAATTGGTATGCTGGCATGCCGTTCTTTTGCCGAACGACGAAATCGTCTATCCACTCTTCCAGGGCGTATTCCCTCCTGCCATTGCGCCATTCGCGAAAGCCCACCAGCCCTTGCTTTGCTAACCGCACCCGCCAAGCGATAGGCTCCTGTTCGAAGGGTAAAAAGCGTTCCCGGCAGCTGCCGGGGTAACGACCGTCCAGGGAGATTTCCCGGATCCGTTTGCGGGTACAGTCGCAGGCATACAGTTCCCCCTCTTGCCGAAGTTGTAACAAAGCTTCCCGGTAGGCATCCAGGCGGGTAAGTTGGGAATAGTTGGTCTCCAGCCCGGCCACGTCTGAAGGCCCCTCATCGCACTCAATACCCAGCCACTCCAGCGTGCGGAAGATATCCTCCACGTATTCCCGGCGGTAGCGGCCCTGGTCGAGATCGTCGATGCGGAGCAGCAGCTTTCCCTGGTTGGCGCGGGCAAGGGCCCAGGTCAATAGGAAGGATACGGCGTTGCCGGGGTGGAGGTAGCCGGAAGGAGTGGGAGCGAGGCGGGTGACGATCAATTTTGAAAGTTTAATTTAAAAAATCGGATTCGTTATCGCTTCGGGCTGGTATGCTTTAAAAAAGAAGCACGCTTAGGAGCATTCCTCCACAATTTTCCGCACAAACGCCACGCCCCGATTCAGCTGCTCCTCCGTCACAAACTCATCCGACCGATGGGCCTGGGCGATGGCGCCGGGACCGCAGAGCACGGTTTCGTAGCCCCCCTCCGCGTACTGCCCCGCTTCGGAGGCGAAGGCGACGGTACCGGCGGTTTCGGCGCCCGTGAGCCGGCGAACCAAATCCACTACGGAGGCCGACTCGGGAGTATCCAGCGGCGGTACGGGCGGATGGTGTTCGACGGTTTCGATCTTGAAGCCGGAGAAGCGGGGGCGCAACTCTTCCTCTAGCCGGCGGCAATAATTTTGGAAGTCGGCCAAAATCCGGTGAAGATCATCTTGAGGTAAGGTGCGCACGTCCCATTCAAAGGTGCAGCCACCCGCGATGACGTTGTGGGCAATGCCGCCCTCCACGATGCCCACGTGCAGGGAAGAGTGGTTGGGATCAAAGCGATCGTCCAGCTGGCCGGCGCGAATCAGCTCGTCCATCTTGTTTTCGATCCAGACGATGAGGCGCGCCGCTACGTGGATAGCGCTCACTTCCTGCCGGATGCGGCTGCTGTGCCCCTGCGAGCCGGTCACCGTCGTTTTGAACACCCCAATGCCCTTTTGCCCCACCACAGGTTGCATGCCGGTCGGCTCTCCGATGATGGCGTAACGGGGGCGCTCGGTATAATGACGGTGAATATCCTTAACCAGTTCGGGCCCGGCCTGGCAGCCTGTCTCTTCGTCGTAAGAGAAAGCAAAGTAGATGGGGTATTTTAGCGATGCCCCGGTCATCTCCGGCAGGCCATGCAGGCAGCAGGCGATAAAGCCCTTCATATCGGCCGAACCGCGCGCGTACAGCCGCCCATCTTTTTCCACCAGTTGGAAGGGGTCGGTGCTCCAGGATTGCCCTTTCACCGGCACCACATCCGTATGGCCGGAAAGGATAATGCCGCCGTCCACGGCTGGGCCGATGCGGCCGTGCAGCGAAGCTTTCTCTTGCTCCGGATCCCGCAGCAAGTGCGATTCTACCCCGTAATGCCGCAAGTACTCCTGCACGTACCCAATGAGATCCAGGTTGGTGCGGTAGCTGATAGTGGGAAAACTGACCAGATCGGCGAGAATGGCTTTAACGTTTGACATGGATGATTGGTTTTACGATGGCCCCGTTGCGGGTTTGTCCTTGGAGCCCAAAATTAGATTTTTTTGAGTAAACAAGGTTTACCCGACCGAACGGGCGGGCGGAATTTAGCCTTAGCTGAATAAGCATTTTCGCAACGAAGTATAATCAAAAAATTGCGATTTGGAAGTCAATTACTACCCCCCAATGGATTTTATAGTCTAACAACCCAGGATTTCGCTTTGCCTCTACTGCGTGGTGTGAAATTATGGCGCAGCTATTTTTCCAGCTCGCATGTCCAGGATCCTGACTGCAGGGGCAGGGGCAAAAAACGCAGGCGATGCCTGAGCATCGGCGAGGCTTTTTAACGCAGCGAGG
>CAYWHT010000457.1:0-438 GCA_964458135.1 uncultured Saprospiraceae bacterium
AAAATAGCGGCGTCCCATTTTCACACCACGCAGTAGACGCGAAGCGAAATCCTGAACTTGGCAGACTGTATGTTTGTCGGCTGGAGGTGTAAAAAGATAGTAGCGGGGTTTGTCCAACCTGCAGGGATATCCTAACTTGCCGGAATGCCGGGGCGGTGGTTGTGAATACGGCTGTAGTCCTTCAAGTTAAGAGACGCAAATTTTGCGTTGGAGGACTGCAAAGCCAGTATTTTAGGTGAGGCCATAGCTAAGGCGTCTTCTTTTTTTTAGAAAAAAACTATATTTCGGGTTCCGATGCACGCAATCGTTTCGGCAACCCGACGCCGGCAAGCTAAAAACGGATATATGAAACCAGGTAAACTTCTACTCTTTTTTCTTTTCTGGGGCGCCTTTTCTCTCGGCCTGCGGGCCCAAGACATTCACTACTCGCTCTTCAAC
>CAYWHT010000457.1:448-4055 GCA_964458135.1 uncultured Saprospiraceae bacterium
GGTCTCCCCTCACGCTCAATCCGGCAAAGACTGGGGCCTTTCTGGGGACGGCCCGGGTAGGAGGGATCTACCGGGATCAGTGGTCCAGCTTTCTCGACGATCAATTTACGACGCCCTCTTTTTATATCGATGCTCCCATTATTACCGGTTTCCGGGATAATGACTGGGTGGGCGTGGGGCTCTCCTTTGTTAGTGATGAGGCGGGGGCGGCGGAGTTGTCAACGACTTCCGCCATGCTTTCTGCGGCTTACCATTTTGCGCTGGACAAACGCGGGCGTAATGTCCTCACCCTGGGGGTGCAAGGGGGCACCGTTTCGCGCCAACTCAACCAGCAGGCATTGCGTTTCGGTGACGAATTTGAGTTTCAAAACGGGCGCTTTCAACACAATCCGGATGCCGGTGAAGAAAATCGCAATTTTGAAGATGAAAGTTTCTTCGACTTGTCGGGGGGACTATTGTTCCGCTCCCAACTCAATGAGCTGACCGATCTGGAACTGGGCTTTTCTTTTGGCCACTTTACCCAGCCCCAGTACGGCTTCCTTACGGATAATACCGGCCAGGACGCCGATCAACGGCCCGCACGGGCCACCTTCCACGGCAGCCTGCGGCGCGAACTCACCGAAGACTGGCGCATCACGCCCTCATTTTTATTTCAAACTTCCGAGGGGGCTAACGAGATCGCCCTGCAGGCCATCGCCGGTATTATGCTCAACCCGGAAAAGGAAATTCGCCTTAACTTCGGCCCCGGCTACCGCGTAAACGACGCCCTGCAAATTATCGTCGGAATGGATTACCAGGAGCTGAACGTAACCCTCGCTTACGATCTCAATACTTCCGATTTAACCGATGCGACGAATAGTGTGGGCGCTTTTGAGATCGCGGCTTCCTATATCTTCAAAATATACAAGGATCCCGAGGTGAAACCCACCATCCTTTGCCCGGAATTCTAATAACCTCCTTAACAGTTTGTTAAGATCAATGGGCTCCGGATCTGCGTTAATCCAATAAATAGCAAGCGAAAACTTAACTGAGGAGCACAAAACGATGGTTGGAATGGTACATAAAACTGAACTTTCCCGTAGTATGAAATCACTTTATATATGCCTGTTTTGCTGTCTCGTAGCAGTGGCGGGTTGGGGGCAGCCCATCAATAAAGCGACGACAGGTAAGCTTATCCAGGCGGCGGAATTGGCCATGGAAAACGACAATTACTATTACGCTCTGGAACAATACCAGGAAGCCTACGAAGAGACTAAGAATCGCGAATTGTTGCCGGTCATGGCTGATCTGTACTACCAATTGCGTGATACCCGCCGGGCGGAACGCTATTACGCTTTGATGCTGCGTCGCGATGAGGAGGGAAAATACGCCGAAAAGCGTTTCGAATACGCCCGTTGCCTCAAGATGAACGAAGACTACCGGGAAGCGATCGAAGCATTCGAAAAATTCATCGCCGAGACCGGGGATGCGCGGCGGAAAGAATTGGCCCAGGCCGAACTGACCGGTGCGCAAATGGCCCTTGAACTACCCGAAACGACCAAGGGCGTAACTGTGGAAAGCGCCGGCACCCGACTCAATACGCCTTCTTCCGAATACAGCCCGGTGCTCAATCGCACCGCCGACCGGATGTACTTCTCCATGATCAATACCAAGGAAGTCATTTACGTGGAAGACGAAAACAATCAGAAGCAATACGCGAAAATCTACCAGGCCAATAAAAACGACCGCGGCTGGGGCGCCGCCAGTGAGCTCGATGAAAAAATTAACCGGCCGGGCTTCCACAACTCGAATGTTCACGTCTCCCCCGACGGCAATACCATGTTTCTTACTCGCGCCCAACTGGAAGGCCACGAGCTCGCCCAAAGTAAAATCTATTACAGCGTAGGTGGCGATGGCAACTGGCGAGGGCCCGAGGAAGTGATCGGAGTAAATGGAGATTGGATCGCCAAACATCCCGCCGCGGGAGAGCTCTTCGGACAGGAAGTGCTCTTCTTCGTTTCTGATATGGACGGCGGTTACGGCGGTTTTGACATCTACTACGCTACCCGCAAAGGCGAGGGGGTCTACGGAGATCCCGTCAACCTCGGGCCGCGCATCAATACCGTCGGTAACGAGTCTTCTCCCTATTTCCGCGACGGCACCCTTTACTTTAGCTCGGAAGGCCATCCCGGGCTAGGCGGGTACGATATTTTCTACACTACCTGGGACGGCGCCGGTTGGAGTGATCCGGCCCATATGGGGCGGGGATATAACTCCAGCCAGGATGACCGCTTCTTTACACTGGATGAAGATGGATATTACGGATTGCTCGCTTCCAACCGCCCCGGAGGACGCTCCATTTTTAGCCGAACCTGCTGTGATGACATTTACACCGTAGAAATTGCGAAAATTTACGCCGACCTGGTGGTCGGGGTATTTACCGCCGATAAAGAGGTGTTGAAAGGCGCCACGGTGGAACTGCTGTCCACCCAGAATGACCAGCCCCGAACCGTCAGCAACGAAACCAGTGATGCGGGCAACCGCTTCGACTTTGATTTGGAACTCGACATGCCCTACCGCGTCATCGCTTCGCGCAAAGGCTATTATCCGGATACAGTTCAATTCAATACGGTCGGGCTCAGCGAGAGCAAAAGTTACGTGCACCGGTTTTACCTCGAACCCATTCCGCAACCCGATCCGGAGCCCCAATTTGACACCATCACCATCGAGGAACCTATCGTACTGGAAAACATCCTCTACGAATTTGACAGCGATCGCATCCAGGATGAAGCCGAAGCCGACCTGGAGGTGGTCTACAACCTGATGACGGATTATCCGGAAATGGTTATCGAATTGCGCTCGCATACGGATTACCGGGGAGACGACCTCTATAATAAGAACCTTTCCCAACGGCGGGCAGAGTCGGCGCGCCGCTGGTTGATGCGCAAAGGCCTCGAAAGAGAGCGCATCGAAGCCCGGGGATACGGAGAAACCGTGCCGCAAACGGTCTCGCCACAGGTGGCCCGACGCTATGAATTTCTGGAAGAAGGCGACGTGCTCACACCCGGCTACATCGACAGCCTGCCCAATGAAGAACAGCGGGAAACGGCCCACCAAATCAACCGGCGCACCGAGTTTAAAATCCTCGAAGGGCCGACTACCATCGTGATCGACCGGAAGTTACTCCGGAAAAACGAAGAAAAACAGGTTCCCGACAAGCAGAGCCTCATCCGCGAGCCGGACAGCAACAGCCTGCAAATTCACAAACTTTCTTCGCTCCACGGAAAAACCAACCTTAAAGACGTGCCCGTCATGCAATTCGAGGAGCGATCCGTAGACCTCGGAACCGTCAAGCAGGGCGAACAACGCCAGCATCGCTACGAATTCGTCAACCGCGGCGATGCGCCCCTGAAAATCGCCATCGTTTCCGCCTGCGACTGCACCACCGTCGATTATCCGGCCCGCGCCTTCAAACCCGGAGAGCGCGGTGCGCTGGAAGTGGTCTTCGATAGTTCCGAAAAGGAAGAAGCCGAGACCATCAATATCGATATCATTCTTGAAAATACCTATCCGCCTGGCGCGGAGGACGGCGCACCCATTATCGAAACCATTCAGTACACCTTCGATA
>CAYWHT010000458.1:0-4037 GCA_964458135.1 uncultured Saprospiraceae bacterium
GACAGCATTCCCCTCCTCATCCAGAATTTCCAATTCAAAGCCGGATATGGGCTTATGCGTAAATTTGTTGATTACTTCTACGGACAAGCTACCGTAGTTTGCGGGGTCGTTTGGAAGCATAAAGCTTTCGATATTTGGTTTTGAAATTAGAGATTTAACCAAACAGATAAGGTATAAAGTTCCGCGAAGGAAGTATTTTTATGTGAAAATACGAATTAGGCAAATCTATCCATGCTGGAACAGCTCGGTTTGGCGGGTAGCCAATGGTGCCCCCTTCTCTGTCTTGCTGCTTCTGAAAAGGGACACCTAGAGGTGCACTGCTCTGCCGCAGCCAGCTTTTGAAGGGATGGTTTGCATTCTTGGTAAACTCGGGGGCTTAGCAGCTCTCACCGCTTCGGCGGGCACGGCTGACCTATGGTTCCTGCATGCCAGATGCACAAAGTCTAGCATCCATATAGGCAAATCCAATACATTTATGCTTAAAGACGCCTGTCTTCTATTGATCGCATTGCTATTCGCCTTCCCGCCGGCGGAGTGCCAACGAACGGCGACCTCCCTCAACAGCCTGTGGGCGTTCAAAAGAGCGGTGGATACGGGTTACACTACCGTTAACCTTCCCCACACCTACAACGCCGTCGACGCCTTCGACGATGCACCCGGCTACTACCGGGGTAAAGCTTACTACCGCAAAGCGCTTCCGAGCCGCTCCCTCGATCCGGAGCGCGAACACTACCTGCGCGTCTACGCCGCCAACCAAAATGCCCGGGTGTGGCTCAACGGCAAGGAGGTGGGGGCGCACCGCGGCGGATATACCGCCTTCACCTTCAACCTAAGCAACCACCTCAACTACCGGGCCGACACCCTGCTCATCGAGGTGGACAACCGCCACGATACCACCGTCCCGCCCCTGCGGGGGGATTTCAACTTCTACGGCGGCATCTACCGGGAGGTGGAGCTCATCCACGTCCATCCGACGCATTTTACGACCGATTTCTACGGCGCCACCGCCGTATTTATCGATCCACTGGAAGTAAAGGATGAGGCTTCCGCCCGTTTGCGGGCGTGGGGACGGGTAAACAATTTCGATCCCGCCCGGCACCGCCTGGAAGTGATCCTGTCGGACCGGGAGGGTGACGTCGTCGTGCGCAGGGCGGCTTCCGTCTCCGGGCAGGAGAATGGGGTGTGGGAAGCCATCCTGCAAGTAGAAAATCCGCGTCTGTGGCGTATCGAAGACCCCTATTTATACCAGCTGAGCTGCCGGATTACGGAGGCGGACGGTGGACGCACCCTCGACCGGGTGGAGCTGCCCTACGGCATCCGCTATTTTGCTTTCGATCCCGATACGGGCTTCTCGCTTAACGGAGCGCCCCGCAAACTGATCGGCGTCAACCGCCACCAGGACCGCCCCGGCATCGGCAACGCCCTGACCCAGGCGCACCACCTGGCCGATATGGAACAGATCGAAGCTATCGGCGCCAACTTTTTGCGAACGGCTCACTACCCGCAAGACCCCTTCATCCTGGAACAGTGCGACCGCCGCGGCATCGTCGTCAGCATGGAAATTCCGCTCGACCACGAGATTACACCCGGGGCGGCTTTCGCCGAAAATTGCAAACAGATGACGCTGGAATTGATCGACCAGTACTACAACCATCCTTCCATCGTCATCTGGGCGTATATGAATGAAATGGGCCTCGGCAAACAGATCGGCAGAGACAGCGTGGAGATGACACAGGTTGCCGACCTGGCGCGCGAGCTCGAAAACCTGATCCGGTCCAGCGATCCCTACCGCTACACTATGATCCCCAACCACGGCCAGTTTGACGTCTACGACCACTACGAGCTGACCCGCATTCCGATGATCGTGGGCTGGAACCTCTACTACGGCTGGTACGCACCGGAATTTTCGGGCTTCGGTGAATTTGTGGATCACGCTCACCAACAACTGCCCGATAAGCCGATGCTCATCACCGAATACGGCGCCGGCGCCGACCCCCGGATTACCTCCTTCGATCCCCTGCGGTTCGACTTTTCGCTGGACTGGTCGCTGGCTTTCCATCGCGCTCACCTCCGGCAAATCAGGGCGCGGCCCTTCATCGCCGGATCCGCGGTCTGGAATATGTTCGACTTCGGATCGGAAAGCCGGCAGGACGCCGTTCCCCACGTCAATAACAAGGGGCTGTGCGGGTTCGACCGCACCAAAAAACCGGTCTTTTACCTGTACCGGGCGCACTTGCGAGAAGCGCCTACCGCCGCCGTCGAGACCTTGCCCCCCTTCATCATCCTGCCCGAAGCGGGTGCGGCTACCGTCCCCGTCTCGGTTATCAGCAGCGAAGATTCCGTTGCCCTGTATCACAATGGCAATCCCTTGCGGGCCCGCGCGGAAGATTACGTCGCCCCCTTCGAATTGACCCTTACTCCCGGTCTCCACCAGCTTTGGGTAGACGGAAAAACGACCGGCCGGGAGATAGCCGGCTACCGCTGGGATGATTACTGGCGGGAACACCGGCTCTTCCGGATCAATTTCGGGACCAACTTCCATTTCGCACCCTCCGACGGCATCGGCCATTGGTACCCCGCCGGGGAATTGCCGGCGCCCGTCCTGCAGGTCAATGGGGGAGAAACGTACCGTCCCCGCGACCGCGGGATCGGCTCAAGTACCGGCATCGCACTAACCGATGACGATCCCGTTTACCAGACGATGGTCCGGAATCCCGAGAGCATCAGGCTGGTTCTGCCTTCCGGCAAATACCGCCTGGCCTTGTACCTGGCCCGGCTGAACGAGCAGCAAAAAGAGCAAACGATACAGGTGCAAGGGCTTGCTCGCCCGCTGCCGGCGCTTCCGCTCCACCAAGCTTACCGCACTTCCCTGGAAGTGACGGTGGAAGAGGCGCTGCGCATCGAATTCGATGGGGAGGGCGGCCCGGCCTTTTTGAATGGCTTGGAGATCATCCGGCTGGATTGATGGAGGGCCTTAATTTGGGAGCAAAAGGAAGATTTCCGGTGGGTATGGCGATAACCTGGCCACACGCGACACGCAATGGGTTCGTTGGCAAGGGGAGGCCGGAGCAATCCGCCAGAATCCTTCCTGCTGCAAGGTTGTGGAGATACGCGCTTTAGCCTGTACCGACCTGCGTTCCATAATGGCAGCACCCGGCTATTCAACTGGCGATTCCCGTTGGGAGCTATCATCTGTAAAGCAAAAAACCGTCAATTCCAACCAGAAAACCGTCGCCGTACCCTGCGGAACGCGCGTCTTTACCCACGATAGTGACGACCAACTCATTGACGCCTTCCCGCAAATTTACGGCGCCGAAGGAAATAGGTCCGGAGTTGGACACCCGGGGGTGATAGCCATCGAAAAGATTTCCGACCTCCGCTCCGTTGACGGATAATTTTAGGATGCCGTAATCCCGGGCCTGGGTGAAAAAGCCTATAAGCTCGTATTCTCCGGCCTTCTCCACCTCCAGGGGGAGCGTCAGGCGGTCATTGGGCCGGGCCTCAACCCACCAGAGTTGGGCATCATTGCTCCAGTCGTCCTTGAACCCCCTCATTCTTTGTATTTCCAATCTGCCACCCGTAACGCTGGCTTCCTCCAGCAGTGACTCCCCCTCGATGTCGGGTGCGGCCGTGCCGGCGGAGGGGAGCAGGTTGTCGGGCAAGGGCGGGAAAGAGGCGTGCGGATGCGTTTGGTACCAGAAAGCTACCGAAGCGTATTCCACCCCCGGCATGTCATTGCCGCCGCCGTGCTCCAGGAGGAATTTAAAAGATTCGGTAAAGGGTATCGGGTCTTCGATGTGCCAGCGATAGGTATTGACCCTGCCTCGCTCTTCGTCCTTGATCGTGATGCCGTGGTAGGGGGCCGAATATTCTCCCGTAATGTAATACCAACCCGAGGAAAAATAGTCTTCCGTACCGGTGCCCGCAATGCTCGGGGCTTCCTCACCATCGACGTAGATGAACTCATCGCCCTCCAGGTAACCCAGATGGTGGCCGCGCTCCGGCAGGCGCGCGACGAACTGGATCGGCAGCGGCGG
>CAYWHT010000459.1:0-4027 GCA_964458135.1 uncultured Saprospiraceae bacterium
ATTTGCTGCTCGGCGTCACTCCAGGCTTCGTCGGGGGTGGGGTGCACCTCTGTCATGATGCCGTTGAAGTTGAGGTCGAGTGCTTGCTGGGCTACCGCTTGCAGGTTGTCGCGCCGGCCGCAGATATGGCTGTTGTCGCAAAGGATTTGCAAATTGGGAAAACGACGCTTGAGCTCGATGGGGATTTGCCAACGCGGCACGTTGCGGTACTTGGTGTCGCCGTGGTAGGAAAACCCCCGGTGGATGACGGAAATGCGGGAGATGCCGGCCTTGTAGATGCGCTCAATCGCGCCGATCCATAGCTTGAGGTCGGGATTGATCGGGTTTTTGATCATCACGGGAATGTCCACGCCCTTCAAGGCGTCGGCGACCTCTTGTACGGAGAAGGGATTGACGGTGGTGCGCGCCCCCAGCCAGAGCACGTCGACGCCGTATTTCAGGGCCTCGAAAACGTGTTGAGTGTTGGCGACCTCGGTGGTGACCCGCAGGCCAGTTTCCTGTTTGACGCGGCGCAACCATCCCAGCCCGGTGGCGCCCACCCCCTCAAAGGAGTTTGGCCGGGTGCGGGGTTTCCAAATGCCGGCGCGGTACAAGTCTATCCCTCCGGCTTTCTTTAGCTGGTGAGCGGTTTGCAGTACTTGTTCCTCGGTCTCGGCGCTACAGGGACCAGCGATGACGGCGGGCTGCCCCGGCGCTTTTTCGATTACGGGTCTTAATGTCATTTCCATGGTCGTAAAGATTTTGAGTACTCCGGAATCTTTGAGGTCCTCCGGTCAGGACAGGATTTTGCGGATTTTATTCGATTCTTCAATGAGTTGATAAAACGTGGAAAAGTCTTTTTTGATCAAGAGGCTGCGAAAGCGCGCCAGTTGCTGAATGTGCTCGTCCAGGACGTCCAGCAGATTATCCCGGTTTTGCCGGAAAATAGGCACCCACATATCCGGCGAGCTCTTCGCCAGGCGCACCGTGGAGCTGAAACCACTGCTGGCCAGCTCCAAAATGCGGCCTTCATTCTGCTCCTTGGCCAAAACGGTCAGAGCCAGGGCGAAAGATGAAATATGCGAAATGTGGGACACGTAAGCCGTATGCAGGTCGTGCTCCTCCGCATCCAGTTCGACGATCCGCATGGGAATCGACTCGTATAGCCGCCGCACCGTTTCCACCGCTTTGGCGTCGCTTTCCCAGGGGTTGCAAAAGACGGTGTATTTGTGGTCGAACAATCCGGGAATGGCCGCCTCCGGCCCGGAGTGCTCCGTTCCGGCCATGGGGTGCGTAGCTACGAAGTTCCCGCGGCGGGGGTGATGGCGCACCCGCTCCAGCAGTTCTTTTTTAGTAGAGCCGACATCCATGACGAGCTGGTGGTCTACCTTATCCAGGATATTGGGCAACAGTTGCAGCATGGCGTCGACGGGCGTAGCCAACACCACCAGATTGGAATGGGTCAGGGCTTCGTTGAGGGGGCGATGCTCGTCGATAAGCCGCCGGCGAATGGCCTTGTCCAGGTTGTCCTGACGGGCATCCACCCCGATGATGCGGTCGGCAAAGCCGTTTTCCTTAAGGCTGATGGCCAGGGAACCGCCGATGAGTCCGATGCCCACAATGGTTACGGTCATTTTTCGTACTTCTTTTTTTCTTTCACCTTATTGCTTAAGTCACTAATGCTTCGGGCACTAACTTTTCACTGTTCTCTCTTCGGTCAACCTGCGGATGCCCTCCCGGTACAAATCCCCGGGGCTGCAGAGCGATATGCGGGCGAAGCGCTCGCCCTGGCTGCCGAAAATGCTGCCCGGCGTGATAAACAGGTGGTGGTTGTAGAGGATCTCGTCCGACAGTTCGAAGGCGTCGCGGTAGCGCTCCGGTATCCGGGCCCAGACAAACAGGCCCACTTGTTGAGGGTCGTATTGGCACCCGAGTTGATCGAAGAGGCGAAAGACCAGTTCCCGGCGCTCGCGGTAGACGGCGTTGAGCCGCTCGTACCATTCCGTCGGGGCTTGCAGGGCGCGCGCCGCCGCCAGCTGTACCGGCTTGAACATGCCGGAATCCATATTGCTCTTGAAGCGCAAAACGGTTTTAATGTATTCCTCCTTGCCGGCGAGCATGCCGACCCGCCAGCCCGCCATATTGTGGGCTTTGCTCAGGGAGTTCAACTCCAGGGCCACTTCCTTGGCCCCATCAACGGCCAGGATGCTCTCCGGCTGCTCGTTGAGAATGAAAGCGTAGGGGTTGTCATTAACCAGCAGGATGCGGTGGGTGCGCGCAAAGTCGATCAGGCGTTCAAAAAAGGCGCGCGAAGCCGCCGCCCCAGTCGGCATGTTGGGATAATTAACCCACATGATCTTGACCCGGCTCAAATCGGAGGCGGCCAATCGCTCCAGATCGGGGGTCCAGCCCCGCTCCTCCTCCAGGCGATACTCCCGCACGGTGGCGCCCGTCAAGCGAGACACTGCCCGGTAAGCCGGATAACCGGGATTGGGCACCAGCGCCTCATCGCCCGCTTCCAAGTAAGTCATGGCGATGTGCATGATGCCCTCTTTGGAACCGATCAGCGGTAGGATTTCGGTCTGCGGGTCCAGGTAGGCGGAAAACCAACGCTGATACCAGGCCGCAAAAGCCTCCCGCAATTCGGGCAAGCCGGTATAAGGTTGATAGCCGTGGTTGCCGGAAAGACGGGTCTTTTCGATTAGCGTATCCAATACGCCCTCCGCCGGAGGCAAATCAGGACTTCCAATGCCCAGATTGAGCACCATCTTGCCTTCCGCCCGCATCCGGGCAATTTCCCGCAACTTCTTGGAGAAATAGTACTCCTTGACGTCTCCCAGTCGCTTGGCGGGTTGTATGAGGGGTTCTTGTGGCATATTGATGAGGTTGAAATTTTTATTATTTGTCATTTTACAGCGCGGTTGGTCCGTAATACAGTCTTGAATCTCTCCCCGAACGCTCTCCTCCAACTACCATTACGCCATCACTCAAAGCGCTTTCCCTGCCGGTACGCCCCCAACACTTTCAAATTGTGCGTCAGCGGCCGGATGGCTTCGATGGCTTGCTCGTAGCCGATTTTACCTTCCGATACAAAATCCAGGAAGAAGAAATATTCCCAGGGCCGGCCTATAATGGGCGTCGATTGAATTTTCGTAAGATTGATTTGGTAGGCAGCCAGTACGGCCAGCACTTTATAAAGACTGCCCACTTCGTGATCTACCGAAAAACAGACCGATACTTTGTCGACCCGGTCGGCTTTTAGGAGGGGGGCGCTTTTTTCCAGCACTAGAAAGCGGGTGTAATTCAACTTATTGGTTTCGATGCCGCCGGCCAGGATTTCCAGCCCGTAGAGGTCAGCAGCCAGATTACTGGCGATGGCGCCGACGGTTTTGATGCCGCTTTCGCGAATGCGGCGAGCACTGCCCGCCGTATCTTCGGTTTCCAGCAAACGCAGATGCGGATAATCCCGGAAATATTCACGACACTGCGCAATGGCCATCGGGTGCGACCATACTTCGGTCAGATCCTCAATGCGTTGTCCTGGAAGAGCCATCAGGTTGTGCTTGATACGCAGATACACCTCGGCCGTGATGCAGAGGGAAGACTCATTGAGCAAACGGTAATTGTACAATAGACTACCCGCCAGCGTATTTTCAATGGCCATCAGTCCGAGATCCGCCTCCTCCTGCCCCTCAATTTTCGCGACCAGCTCATCAAAAGTAGCGGCCGGGATGATGGAAAGTGGGCGTTCGGCAAAACAATGCCGGGCCGCAATCTCGTGGAAAGCACCCGAATAACCCTGGATGCCGATCTTTAACGCCTGCCGGTCATCCAGGGAACAGGCTGAGGAAGTTGTCTCGTCTTGAATCATGATGGTTCGTTTGTTCAATCATTTATGCTGGCAAAAAAAAATCCCGCCGGGGCGGGACTTCCATTGGTACGGACGGCTAGCGTCTCTCCAATACCGGGGAAGCCCCTCATGGCTCACCATAAAAGCTATAAAAATAAAAGTAGGTCTGGTTCGAAGTACGGTTAGGACACATCGCTC
>CAYWHT010000460.1:0-4025 GCA_964458135.1 uncultured Saprospiraceae bacterium
TGGCAAGGGTGGTGGATCATTCCTCTCGGATTGGCGGCGGCAACCATTTCCTCGGCTCTGGGGTCCATACTGGTGGCGCCCCGCACCTTACAGGCCATCGCTCGGGATCGCATCCTGCCTTCCCGCCTGATCAACTATTGGCTTTCCCGGGGGCAGGGTAAAAATGACGAACCCTACAACGCTACGGTAGTGGTGATGGCGATTGCCCTGGTGTTCATTCTGATGGGCGGATTGGATTCGGTAGCTCAGATCATCTCCATGTTCTTTATGGTCACTTACGGGACCCTCTGCCTGATCTCCTTTTTGCAACATTTTGCAGCGGATCCGAGCTATCGCCCCACCTTTCGTTCTCGCTGGCACCTTTCCCTGGCCGGGGCACTGGGCTGTTTTGCGCTCATGTTTTTGATGAATGCCGCCTACGCCTTGTTGGCGCTGTTGTTGATGACGCTTTTTTACACGCTGGTTAGTTACTACAATCCGGACAAGAAAAATTTAGCGGTCATTTTCCAGGGGGTGATCTTCCAACTTAGCCGGCAACTGCAGGTCTTTTTGCAGAAAGCAGAAAAAGAACAGACCAATAGCTGGCGGCCTTCGGTAGTGTGTATTTCCGAGCACTCTTTTGACCGGCTAGCCGCCTTTGATTTGTTGCGCTGGCTGTCTCACCGGTACGGATTCGGTACCTACATCCACAAAATCGAAGGCTATTTATCACGCGCTACCTATGAAGAAGCCCGCGGCGCCAAAGAGCGACTTATCCGCATGTCGGAGTCCACCAACAGCAACATTTACATCGATACCCTAATTAGTCCCTCCTACACCTCCGCTATCGCACAGGTGATTCAACTGCCGGGAATGTCGGGATCCGAAAACAACCTACTACTTTTAGAGTTTTCTAAGCTACATCCCGATAACCTGGAAGACATTGTAGAAAACTTCAAACTGATCAAGTCGGTGGATTTTGACGTGGCGGTGCTGGGGGCTTCGGAAAGAGGATTTGGGCTTAAACAAAGCATTCACATCTGGATTACTTCCAATGACTATGTCAACGCTAACCTAATGATTCTTTTGGGGTACATTATGCTGGGGCATCCGGATTGGAAAAAAGCATTTATCCGGATCTACGCCATCTTTCCGGAGGAAACCCTCGACACCGAACGCGATAAGCTGTCTGACTTAATCCGTACCGGGCAGCTTCCCATTGCCCCCCAGAACATCGAGGTGATTCCGAGAAAACAGGATATCGAAGTACGCACCATTATTGCCGGGAAATCCAGGGACGCGGATCTGTCCATCGTCGGCATCCGGTCGGAAAGCGTTAAACACCGGGGAATGGAAGTGTTTAAGGGCTATGAGGCCATCGGCAATACCCTCTTCGTCAACGCTAGCCGGGAGAAACAAATCAAGTAAAACAGCGTAGACCAGTGTTGGTTCATCATTGTGACGGAATACTGACGATTTCTTGCAACGGAGGCATTCGTGCTTGCGTTTTTATTTCGAAATTGGGTCCTAAAGCTTGAGAAAATGACAAAAGTCAGCCATTGGATTGATTATTACCATAAAACAAGCTTAAACCGCACTTTAATTTGGACCCCGTCCAAATATCATTTTGTTTAAGGTTGTTTACAGTCTTATGACAAAGTTTAGAGTATCCGAATCGTAATTTTGCAAAGATTAATACCGCGGAAGAATTATGCTTAACCGCTTCAAAATAATTACCGTTACTCATAAGCGAATCGATCTCAAAGATCTGAAGCAATACGTTGTCCATACGCAAGAAGATCAATCTCTGGAAGAACGATTGCGGGGCGTCAAGGCCGGTTTGGAAATGGAGGAATTGATGTATCTGTCTACTTGCAACCGGGTTTTGTATTTCTTCGTTTCGGATAAGAGTATGGATGAAATTCTGGCGGGTGGATTTTTTCGAATGATCAATCCGGCTCTGAGTGATGAGGAAGCGGAACAAGCAGAAGAGACGGCTTATCTGCTGGAAGGCATGGACGCCATTGATCACCTCTACCAAGTGGCGGCCTCCATTGATTCGCTGGTTATCGGCGAGCGGCAAATCCTCGGCCAGCTAAGAGAAGCCTACGAACAATGCCGGGACTGGGAGCTGACCGGCGATGATCTACGCATCGCCCTTCAGTTTGCCGTACAGGCCGCCAAAGCGGTTTACTCCGATACGCGAATCGGCGACAAGCCGGTATCCATCGTATCCCTGGCCATCCAGAAGTTGCTGCACGCCCACGTTCCCAAAACGGCGCGCATTCTCATGGTCGGCGCGGGCCAGACCAATCAGCTGGCCGCCAAATTTCTCAGCAAGCACGGATTCACCAATGTGCGGGTGTTCAACCGCACCCTCAATAAAGCGCAACAAGTAGCCGAACTGGTAAATGGGAAAGCCTGCCGGTTAAAGGAACTCCAGGCCTACGAGGGCGGGTTCGATTGCCTTTTTGTTTGCACCGGCTCAACCGAACCGATCATCACGCCCACCCTCTACCATCAATTACTCAAGGGTGAAACGGAAGAGAAAACCATTATCGATCTCGCCATTCCGCACAATGTAGCCCGGGAAGTTACCGAGCATTTTCCCATCCGCTATATCGAGATTGACGGCCTGCGCAACCTGGCCAAGGAAAACCTCGCCTTCCGCGAACAAGAAGTCATCGCGGCCAAACAACATCTGGAAGAGCACATCAACGCTTTCCCCTCCCACTACAAGCAACGGCAACTGGAAATCGCCATGCGCGAAGTACCTCAAGAAATTAAAGAGGTGCGTTCCAAGGCTATGAATGAAGTATTTCACAAGGAAGTCAGCACCCTCGATGACACCACCCGGGAGCTTGTAGACCGCATGCTGGCCTACATGGAGAAAAAATGCATCGGCATCCCCATGAAGGCGGCCAAACAAGCCTGGGCAAAAGGATGACAAGCCTGCCCCAATTACCGTCAGACAGCAAACAAATCAATCTTTCCCGGTACTACCGGTTGACTAATCCGGCGTTTAGTCGTATATAGGCAATCGATTACTAAAGAATCCGATTATGAAAAAGGTATTGCTGTGCTTGCTGGTATTGCTGCCGGCAGGCGGGGCGCTGTCGCAGAACGGGACGGTGGAAATTAACGGACAAGTCATGCCCTTCACCGTTGATGAATGTGGAGACACCATCATCTTGGCTAACCTCAGCGAAGTATCGGTTTCCTCGCCCCAGTTCGAAACGCGGGAAGATGTGCTCAAATACCGTCGGTATAAACGCTACGCCCTCGAAGTGTATCCCTACGCCGTCGAAGCCATCCGGGTATTTCGTAAAGTGGAACACGTCACCCAGGATATGAAAAAGCGCAAACAGCGCAAATACGTCAAGGAGCTCCAGCAAGAACTGAAAGAAAAATTTAAAGACCCGCTCAAGGATTTGACCAAAACCCAGGGGATGATCCTGTTCAAGATGATTGAAAAGGAACTGGACACCCCCATTTACGATTTGGTTAAAGATTTGCGGGGCTGGCTTACCGCTGCTTACTGGAACACCCTGGGCTCCCTGTACGGGCACAAACTGAAAGACGGCTACCAAGCCGGCAAGGACCCTATCCTGGATGCCGTACTGAACGACCTGGACGTTTCTTTCGACATTCCGGAAGAGGATATGGAAGCCACAACGGGCGCCAACACCAAACGGGATAGCACCAAAAAGCGGTAAGCATAACAAAATAGAAAAACCAAAACCTGGCTTCGCTATGCTGGTATTTATCCCTCGTCTTTTTACTATCCTTCTGCCCGTTCTATTCTGCTTTGCCCTTGCGGCCTGTAGCGGCTCCGGCCAACAAAATCAGGGAGCCGGCAATCCGGAAAAACCACAAAAGCCCGAGGCGGAAACGCCAAGCGTGAGCGCCGGGGACTTTACCCCAGGATGGGTCGCCAGTCAAGTTTTTTCCATCCTGAAACAGGAATCCGAAGTGTACGGGCAGACGGCGGTATTTCGCAATGTCACCTTTGAAGAAGGCATCATCGCCTTCAATCAGGCTAACTA
>CAYWHT010000461.1:0-3181 GCA_964458135.1 uncultured Saprospiraceae bacterium
AGCCGTATCCGGGCAGACCGTATAGCAGTCGCCGCAGGCCGTACAGTTGTTGGGGATCCATTCCGGATGGTGGAAACGGATGCCCGTCATGTCGCGGAAGAGTGAGGTGGCGGCGGGCATGAGGCTGAGCCCGATGAAGGGATCGGTCAGGTTGTCGCTGCCCATGCCTCGTTGGTAGAAGCTGCCCGTCTGTTCCCAGAAGCGATGGATGTCGCTGAGCTTGGATTGGCTTTTGGGCAGGCTCTTGACCATGGTCGGAATGGGCAGGACATTTTCGCCATTGGCCTTTTCGGAGGCGCCGGCGCTCATCTTCTTGTTGGTGATCTCGTGCACCTCGTCGAAGCCCCGCTTGACCACGCGCAGGTTGTCATTCACCACGCGCTGCCCTTTGGCGCCGAACTTGGACTGCAGTTGCTCTTCGATGGCTTTGAGGAGCGAGGCTTCCGAGAAGCCCGCCTTCTCCATCAGTTCAGAGGCGGCGAAGAAAGCGCCCTGGAAGGCAATGCCCTGCATGCGCAATTGCAATTCGGGATCGGTGGCCTCCTCGCGGGCGATCCGGAAGCCGTCGATATAATAAATGTGAATGTCATTATCGATGATGATCTTTTGGTAGGCCTTCGGGATGTCGGCCCACACCTGCTCCGGCTTTTCCTTTTCGCTTTGGATGATGAAGGCGCCGCCCTTGCGGAGGCCCGCCAGGGCGTTGGTGTGTTTGAATACGTTGGGGTCGGGCGCGAGTACTACGTCGACGTAGATATACTCCGAATTCACCCGGATCGGTTCCGGAGCGGCGGAGAGGTAGTAGGTGGTGGGTTGTCCTTTCTTTTCGGAGCCGTATTTGGGGTTGGCTTTGATCTCGTAGCCCAGCAGGTCGAAGAGCGTCATCGCCAGGTTTTTGCCCGTGGTGATGGCGCCCCAGCCGCCGACGGAGTGGAAGCGCACCGTCACTGCCTCTTTGGGCATGAGGTTGGGATTTTCCGATCCGTGCACTGCCAGCTCTTTGACGTGCGGGTAGGCCTCCTGCACCTCTTCCTGGTAGGCCCGCTGCTTGGGCGTAAACGGCTTATCGCGAATAAAATCGATCGAGAGGTAGAATTGCTTTTTGTGCTTGCCGTCGGGCAGCATATTTTCGATGGCCCCGATGACGCCCTCCGGCTGGAGGTCGCGGCTACCCATGCCGAAGGAGCCGGAATAGAGCGCCGGCATTTCGGACGGCTGGATGCTGGGCAGATCGGGATAGGGGCTGTCTTTTTTGTAGCGGCTATTTTCCACGCATTTGGTGATGGTGGAGCGCACTTCGCGGATGATGGGCAGGTCGGCCGCCAGGGGTTGATCCAGGCGTTCCAGCACCGCTACGCCCTTTTTGCCGCGCAGGTATTTGGCGACCAGATCGCCCGGGAAAGGCCGGAACATGACGAGGTCGATCACGCCCACCTTGATGCCGCGCGTGTCGCGCAGGTAGTCCGCCACGGCTTCGGCGGTGGGGATGACGCTACCCTGGCCGAGGATAAGGTAATCTGCATCCTCGGCCCGGTAGGAGAGCACGCGTTCGTAGCGGCGGCCGGTGAGCTGGTAAAACTCGTCGAAGGCCTGGTCGGTAAGGTCTTTGATATGGTCGAAGAAGAACGGCCGTTGCGCGGCGACGCTCTGCATGTAGGCGTCCTGGTTTTGCACGATGCCCGCCATGACGGGGTTGTCGACATCCCACAGCTCGGGGATGCGGCGCCGCGTGTCGCCGTAGATGATGCGTTGGGCGGGCGTTGGGGTGGAGATGATATCGTCGGGGAGGCCGAGGTATTCCTCGATGAGTTCCCGCTCTGGAATGCGCAGTGATTCGATGAGGTGGGTGGTCAGGAAGCCGTCCTGCGCCACGATGCCCGGCGTGAGCGCGAGCTCGGCGATGCGGTGGGCGATGATGTTGAGATCGGCCACGTGCTGCGCCCTTTTGGCGAAGAGCTGGAAAAAGCCCGTATCGTCGACGGCGTGGTAGTCGTCGTGGCCCGCGTGCACGTTGAGCGTGGCTTTGGTCATAGCCCGGGAGCCCATATTGAGTACGTAGGTGAGCCGCTTGCCCACGGCCGCGTAGAGCGATTCGTGCATGTAGGCGATGCCCTGCCCCGAGGAGAAGTTGGCCGCGCGCAGACCGGTCATGGAGAGGCCGGCGGTGACGGCGGCGGCGGCGTGTTCGCCTTCCGGCTCGATAAAGATGAGCGGCCGTCCGGAGATGTTGAGATGTCCTTTGGCCGCTTCTTCGGCCCAGTATTCACCCATCTGGGTGGAGGGCGTAATCGGGTAGGCCCCGGCGGCGTCGGAAGATTCGCGTTCGCACATGATGGCGGCGGTGTTGCCGTCCATGGCGGCGCGGATGCCGGGGTATTTGGGTTGGTGCTGATTTTTCTTTTTCATAGGTGGTTGGTTGCGTGGTTATCGCAATGACTGAGGTAGGAAATTAGAAAGGGTGAGGGAGGTGGGAGATGATAATTGTCAGGGGTGGGGGGTGATTTTTGCGGGGGGAGTTGGAGTTGCTACATTTAAGTAGACACTAAGTTAAGGATGAAATCCAGGAAGGGAATTTTGGGTCGGCTTTTTTAGGGAGATTTTAGCTTGGGTGTTGATTGTCTATTCGCAGAAAATTGGAGAGGAAACAAAGATTGTTTATTTGGGCTTTTCGATAAAATATTATTTTATTTTAGGCAACATTTGCGGACTTTTTGCGTAACCATTAAAATAAAACCACTTGAAATGAGCCAAAAAACCACATTTGAATCCATTTTTAAGGCGGAATCGCTCCAAGAGCTCAAAAAAGTTGGCAAGCTCAATGAAATTCGGAAAGCGGTAGCCGATCATTTTGGTTTCAAGATACCGGGTAAAGGGCGTGGGTGGAAAGGGTATTTTGACCGGATTCAGGAACTGAAAAGTATTTCGGATCAGATCCGTTCCAACGGTGCGGACCTCTATTTTAAATCGGAATCCGCTAAATATATTTTCGCCCTGACCGAAGTAGACGGACAGGCAAGGAGGCGATTCCTGGGTGTAACGAGTGATCTTTACCGCTCAAATGAGGAGGCGAAAAGATGGAGAGATCACATTGCTAAGTTAATTCATCCGGATAAGATCGGCCACCAGAACGCCGAGAGTGCCTTTTCCAAATTGGATGAACTCTACAAATCCATGACTGAAT
>CAYWHT010000461.1:3191-4015 GCA_964458135.1 uncultured Saprospiraceae bacterium
CCAAAGAACTTGCCCAGATCTTATACCGGGCGGTGGAAATACCCATCAATTTAGGCAACGTTACCCTTAGGAGGTACGCCAGGTACTATCCCAATACGCTAAAAGAAATTCAAAATGCCTGGAGCAGGCATGCCGTCATTGACAATGTAGGTTACATCTGGGTGGCGCTGAAAGGATTCCGGAGTATTTTGAGGTTGGGCAACACCAATGCCAATGAATTCTACGATTTCGAGGTTCCCGATTTAGACAAGCGAATCATTGACGGGGAGCGGTACGTGCGGAGTACGGTCATTGTGGCTAAACTGAATAATAACATTTCTTCCGGGGCTTACTCTCTATCTAAAAGGAACTACTCTAAATATTCCAAAGCTCTGTTTACGGAATACAACGAGCATCCTTATCTGGAAAATATTCGAGCCAATTTCCTATTGGAGTTTAAGCGCAAAAAGAAAAAGCTGAGAAACGATCGGATCGTGCAGTTCGGGCTTTTGAATGATGAATTGACGGGGACAAAACTAAATTTCAATACTTGTGAGTTTTCGCATATTCGGAGTGTGGAGATGTATCCGGAGTTGGCGTTGTTTGTTTGGAATGGGTTGATTGTAAACCGGGAGACCCATAAGGTGATTACCCGGCGGCAGAGTCAAACTGAGGAATCGCTGCTGAAGATGTGTAGCGAGAAGGGTTGGAGTAGAAGATGGCTGGGTCGGTATCAGTTTGATTTGGGGGAGTTTGGGTATGGGGCTTTGGTGTGATTTTTTATAGTCTAAGTACCAGTTATAGTCTGACAACCCAAAATTTGTGAATTCTGACTTGCTCTTTTT
>CAYWHT010000462.1:0-4013 GCA_964458135.1 uncultured Saprospiraceae bacterium
GCCTACAGGGCTGCTCGTAAAAACCCGGCGACTCCCTCCTGGGCATGCCCCAGGCTATAATAGTTCAGCCCTTCAGGCTGCAATCATCCCGCAGCCGATTTATGGGGAACTCCCGTAGCTCCCGGAGGGCAGGCAGGCGCCGTCCATTAATAATAAACGGACAACATCAGCCGCAAAAACCGCTGCCGTTGATTCCAATCCCGGTTATCCACGCTTTGGGTGCCCAGCGACGTGCGCAATTCGGCAAAGGGCAACAACTTGTAACCGAGGGCCAGGCTGTGGCGCACAACCCGGTCATCCCAGGCTTCCCCGGCCGGGGCTTCTCCAAAGGTGAGCAGCTCGATGCGGTAGGCTACGAAGCTGCCCGGAAGCAGGGCCGGTTCGTATTTCAAATCCAGGTAACCGGAAAAGTTGCTAAAGTGATTGACCGATACTTGCCCTTCCCGCTCCAGAAAGCGATCCCTTTCGGGTAAATAAGAGGGGGCTCGGTAAATACTGGAGATGAAAGCGCCGGAGGCCTGAAAATAGCCGAACCCCAGTTGGTAGTCCAGACCAATTTGGGTTTGCCGGAAGCGGGATAGACCATCGATGGCGGCATTGGCCTCCTTCGCTTCCATAAAAGTACCGTGGCTCAGCGAAAGCCCGAGTTTGGCAAAATAGGTAGGCCGGTATTTAAGATGGCCGATGACGCCCCACTGCAGTGGGTCGGTAAATCCGTCGCGCCGGTTATTGGCGCCGTCGACGAGGGCTAGCGCGCCCTGCAGCCGGTGGGGATTACCCCAAATCACCTTTAAACCGGTCTTGTAACCCAAGCGGTAAATGGTGCTGGTTCCCCAGTCCGGTGCACCGTTCAGGGTAACCCGCTCGTCTTCAAATAAGCCTTCCACGAACCCAAAAACCCTGGAGATATTGGTGTAGTGCGAATAGGCCAGCGGCAAATTGATAAAAGTGCGGTCTTTGTAAAGCTGCTTTTCAAAGAAGAAGCCGAAGGGATTGATGAAGCGGCCCGCCGTAATCGAAACCGGGGCATCGGCAGCTCGCCAGGTGAGGCTAAATTGCGCCAAGCGTAGCTGATACTCCTCCAAATTGTTAAATAATCCGGCTTTTCGGCCTTCTTCCCGTTCGGCGAGCAACTGTGTTTGAATTTGCCAACGGGAACCCAGATGAACCGTTGATAAAAGGTTCACCTGACCCAGATCGAAAGCCCAGTCGGTATATCTACGATGGATTTCGTTGTAGTAATAATGCGACAATTCCCCTGCTTTGCTTAGTTCCAGGTCAAGGTAGGCGTTCCATTCCACCCGCAATTGCGCTAGGGCCGAACCCGGAAGTCCGATGCTCAGGAGAAGCAATGCCACCAACTGTCGCTTCATGGATTCTCCGAATTAGTCAGATCAAAATTTTGAATTTGCTCGGCGCCATCTCTAAGGTCGATCATTAATTCCTGCGGCGCCAGTTTCGGGTGGTAGACCCGCAGGCGGTATTTGCCGTCGGCAAGCCCTTCAAGGCGGTATCTTCCTTGCTCGTCGATGCGCGTGTAGTAAGGCGTTTCCAGGCTGAGGATGATGGCGCTCATGTGGTCGTGGATGTCGCAGGACAAGCGGATAGGCCCCGCCTTATTGATCTGGATAGGGTAGGGGCTGCCCGGCGGCCGGCGGCCGATGTTGAAGCGCGAGCCGGGGGTCAGGGAGTAGATATTGTGGAAGAATTCGTCTTCGTTCATAAAATAGACCGTCGAGCCTTTCGTAAGCGGCAAGACGTGGGGGATGAAGGTCTGTTCGCGTTGGGTCATGTAGGCGTTGGTGGTCGGCTTTAACTCAAGTTGGAAAGAAATCGGATGTAAGCTCACGATCACCGAACGATCCATTTGGGCTAGGGGATGGTCGGAATGCATGATGGGAGAACCATCCTTGTTGTAGCCGCTGCCTTTGAAGACGGTGCGATCCGAATTGGGCCAGCGAATACGGCCCGCCACGCTGTTGTCTCCCGACGGTTGCCCGAAGGCGATTACCGAACCCCAAAGGAATAAGAACAACATGTATATCCTCATAAGCGCTTTACTTTAAGTTATCGAAAAGGGATCCCGAAAGCAGAAGAGGCATAGAATAGCGATTATGCAATTTACGGTTTGTCGGCCATTTCCTCGATTTAAAAATGGTGAAATGTTTGGCGGGTATTTGTTGATTTACGGCTTTGTCGCTTGTTGTACGGGTGAGGGGTGGGGGAGTTTTGTGGGAAATGTGCGATCTTCTCTTGGAAAGTGGAGAATTGGAGAATTGGAGAAGTGGAGGAGTGGAGGAGTGGAGGAGGGGAGGAGTTTCGTCTTTGATTTGGGTTTTTCCTTATTGGAGGATGTTGCCGGCTTCGTAAGGATGTGGTTTGGTGGGTGGGGGAGTTTTGTGGGAAATGTGCGATCTTCTCTTGGAAAGTGGAGGAGTGGAGGAGTGGAGGAGGGGAGGGGGCGCGGAAAAATCGCGCTGCCCTTTCAATTGAAAAAGCGAGTCGCGAGTCTGATGGAAACCCTATCTTGAAGTTGGACGGCTTACGCTAGCTCCGGAGGAGCGACAGATTGTTAGCCCTGCCGCCCCCGGAACGTGGGCATCCGGCCCACCGGCCGGCCACCCATCCCAGCGAGCCGGCCCCTTCCGGTTTTCCCAACCGCCCTGCATACCGCAATGAATCAACTATTCCACCCCATCTAGCATCTTTCCCCAATTCCCCCTAACTTACTTCCCTATTCACTCATCAAAACCAAACCAATGATCTACGCATCCAATCTGAAATTCGCCTTAATGCTGGTGCTTTGCATCGGCATCTCCTTCAACCTGACCGCTCAGTGCGATGAGCACCAGGCCCTGCTCAACAAAATGGATGAAGCCATGGCCAAAAAAGACGCCAGCATGATGGCCGAACTGTACCACGCCGACGCCGTGCGCCACACGCCCGAAGGCAAGCAAGAAGGCTTGCAAGCCATCCAGGAAAGCGCCGCCCAATTCTACGAGGAAGTGCCCGATGCCGAAGGCAAAAACCTCGATGTCATCTGCTCGGGCGACCGCCTGGTCGTGCGCTGGCTGGGCATGGGCACGCCCGCTATGGCCAAGAAAAAGATTCAGGTGACCGGTATTACCATCTACCACGTAAAAGACGGCAAAATTGCCGAAGAATGGGAGGAAATGAACAGCGTCTCGATGATGATGCAGATGGGGTATACGATGACGCCGCCGGAAGGGAAGGAATAATTTTTGATTTTTGATTTTTGATTTTTGATTTTTGATTTTCGATTTTTGATTTTCTGACATGGGCTTCCGCCATGGATGTAGCATCCCATCGGGCGCCCATGTCTCCTCATCCAAAATCGCAATAGCTTAGCCTGCAACTTCTCCTTTCTCCTCAAACTGCTTCAGCGCCTCAAACGCCTCGCACCCGTAAACCACCGAAGGCCCACCTCCCATCATAATGGCGACGCCGATGGTTTCGACGATTTCCTCGCGGCTTGCGCCCGCCTGCATGGCGTCGCGCACGTGGTAGGCGATACAGCCGTCACAGCGCACGTTGATGCCGATGGCCAGGGCGATGAGCTCTTTCATCTTGGAAGGAAGGGCGCCTTCTTCCAATCCGGCGCGGTGGAGGTAGCGAAAGGCGGCCATGGTTTCGGGCAGGTGACCGCCGAGCTCGTTCATGAGTTCCGTGATGTGTTTGCGCTGTTGGGGATAATTTTTCATGATTGGTGGTTTTTAGTCTTTAGTCTTTGGCTGCTCGGGGCTTGGTGGAAGTTTTTGCTTGGCGCCCGGCGCACTGGACAATTAATTGATGTCAAACTAAAGGTTTTGGCGGGGGGAGGAAATGAGGAATGTCATGGATGGGGGATAAATTTTTTGGCTTGCTGTGCTGTCTTTTGTGCTGTCCGCAGATTGGTTGGATGGAATGGATGTTGCTATGCTGTCTTATTGCTGTCCGCAGATTCGATTTCCGGGAGGATAAGCGGTTGCCGGTGTTTGGTGCTAAAAATGGAA
>CAYWHT010000463.1:0-2662 GCA_964458135.1 uncultured Saprospiraceae bacterium
GCCTGAAGGGCTGCCACAATTAAGCCCTGGGCATCGCCCGGGGTTAACAATAATCGATTGGATCACCTCAGAGCCCTGAAGGGGGCGATAGGGGTTCTGTCACCCCTTCAGAGCTACAGGTGTAACCTTCGATTCATCCCCCACGACCGATTGGTGTACAAATGGTAGCCGGCGGGTGGACAACTTTATGTTTGTCTTCCCATTCCAAGCAACTTTCAACAAGCTTCTTAAAACTATGGCCCTTTCCTTTGAAAGGCGCCTACAAAACACCCACTCTTTCCAGGTGAACAAATTTCGGCCCACAAAAATAGTCAAATGCCTTAGCCCAAACAAAAAAGCTCCGGCAGACCGCAATCTACCGGAGCTTTTTTATCCAAAAACCATAGCCGGCTCACCGATTGCGATCGGGCGCGGGAGCGATCATAATGCTAATAGTTATTGGACGGTGGTGGTGCATGAGGGCTATTTTTTACAAAATTCGGATTTTTTGGGTTAAAGTCAAGTCGGTAGCCCCGGGCGGCCAGGCCGGGGAAAAGAAATGCGGGATTTTCAACGCGCCGTTGGCATTAGTAGTTGGTGGTGAGTACGTGCTACGCAGTCTTTCCAACGACTCCCTACGAGCGATCATTTTTTTTATCTTAGCCTACATGCTAAAAACCCGCAAACTTACCTATAGCTACCCAAATAGCAGTCCGCTTCAATTTCCGGATATCGCGTGCCAGGAAGGCGAGCAATGGTTGTTGCTCGGCAATTCGGGCAGCGGGAAGACGACCCTGCTGCACTTGCTGGGTGGGCTGCTCTCCCCCACCGACGGACAGATACAGGTGGCCAATACCGAGATTTCCAACCTCAAAGCCCGGGCTTTGGATCGCTTCCGGGGGCGGCATATCGGCATCATCTTCCAGACGTCGCATTTTGTTCGGGCTTTGACCGTTGGGCAAAATCTGGCGCTGGCTCGCCAACTGGCGGGCCTGCCACCCGATCCCGGGCGCATCGAAGCCCTGCTCGGCCACCTCAACGTGGCGCACAAACTGCATTCGCGGCCCGACGCGCTGAGTGTGGGGGAGCAACAGCGCGTGGCCATTGCGCGAGCGCTGGTCAATCAACCCGCCATTATCCTGGCCGATGAGCCTACCTCCGCCCTCGACGACGACAACTGCGAGGAGGTCATCCGCCTTATCGAGCGGGAGGCCGGCGCAGTAGGCGCCACCCTGCTGGTCGTCACCCACGACAACCGACTGAAAGCGCAATTCCAAAATCAGATCCACCTGCAATGAACCCACTGTTATTAAGCTGGAAAAACCTGACCAGTAAGCCGCTTTCCACGGTGCTCAGCCTGCTGCTCTTCGCCCTTGGCGTGGGGTTGATCTCGCTGGTGTTTTTGCTGGACAAGCAGCTCGACCAACAATTCCGCAAAAATATGGAGGGCATCGACATGGTGATCGGCGCCAAGGGGAGCCCGCTGCAACTGGTGCTGAGCAGCATCTTTCACCTCGATGCTCCGACAGGGAATATCCGCATTGACGATGCCAAAGCTTTTCTCAACCCCCGCCACCCGCTGATCGAGACGGCTATTCCGCTGTCTTTGGGCGATAGCTACCGCGGCTACCGCATCGTGGGCACCCAGCACAAGATCGTGGCGCACTACAACGCCCGGCCGGCGAAAGGCAAACTGTGGGACCACTCCATGGAGGTCACGCTGGGCGCTAACGTAGCCGATCGCGAAGGCCTGACCATTGGGGACACCTTTAAAAGTACGCACGGACTGGACGAAAACGAAGATCTGGTGCATGGCGATGCCGCCAGTTTTAAAGTCGTCGGCATCCTGGAGCCCACCGGCGCGGTGGTGGATCAGCTCATATTGACCGCCCCGGAAAGCGTCTGGGAGGTGCACGGCGAGCACGAAGAACCGGCCGCTACGGACACCACCGCCCTGCCCGCCGCCGACAGTCACGAAGGACACGGGCAACACGCGCAGGATGATACCCCCCTCTACGAAAAAACCGGTCAGGATATCACCGCCATCCTCGTCAAATTCAAGGCGCGCAACGTGCAGACGCTCAACATGCCGCGCATGATCAACGAGAATACCAACCTGCTGGCCGCCAACCCTGCCTACGAGATCAGCAAGCTGTTCGCCCAGCTCGGGCGTGGAGAGAAAGTGTTGCGCATTCTGGGCATCGTCATCGTGGTGGTTTCCAGCTTTAGCATTTTTATCAGTTTGTATTCCTCACTGAAGGACCGCCGCTACGAGCTGGCCATCATGCGTACGCTGGGCGCTTCCCCCGGAAGGCTTTTTAGCCTCATCATTATCGAGGGGATCATTCTGGCGGTGCTGGGGTATCTGCTGGGCATCTTCTTCAGCCACGCCGGACTGGAAATCGGCGCCCAAGTAGCGGATGACGCTTATCGCTATCCTTTTACGGGCTGGGATTTTCTGCAACGGGAACTGTGGCTGTTGGCCGGAGCGCTGGTGATTGGGTTTGTGGCGGCTTTTATTCCGGCATTGGAGGCGCGGAATACGGATATACATGATACGCTGGCTGAGGGGTGAATGGGTTTTGATTTTTGATTTTGGGTTTGGGATTTTTGATTTTTGATTTTTGATTTTTGATTTTGGGTTTTGGATTTTGGCCGTTTCTTTTGTCGGCCGGGTAGAGAT
>CAYWHT010000463.1:2672-4007 GCA_964458135.1 uncultured Saprospiraceae bacterium
GTGCTGGGGAGGATTTGGCGGGAATTGCGGTAGGTGGATTTTTGGGTTTTTGATTTTGGATTTTGGATTTTTGATTTTTGATTTTGGGTTTTGGATTTTGGATTTTGGGTTTTGGATTTTTGATTTTGGCCGTCCTCCTTTGTCGGCCGGGTAAAGATTTTTGATTTTTGATTTTTGATTTTGGATTTTGGATTTTTGATTTTGGCCGTTTCTTTTGTCGGCCGGGTAGAGATTATGGTTAGCTGGAGTCAGATTTAATCGAAAACCTATATGAGATATACCTTAATCATCGGTTTTTTTCTTATTGCTTGCGGCATCAAAGCCCAGCAGGTGTACGGCGATCAGCCCTTAGCGCATACCTATTCCATCGTGGCGATGGACCCTGAGACGGGGGAGATGGGTGTAGCGGTAGAGTCGCACTGGTTTTCGGTGGGATCGATCGTGACCTGGGGGGAGGCCGGCGTGGGTGTCGTGGCGACGCAATCGTTCGTGAATCCAGCTTTTGGCCCGCGGGGTTTGGCGTTGATGAAGGCAGGAGTATCGGCCCAACAGGCGCTGGATGCCCTCATTCAGGGTGATGAAGGAAGAGACTTCCGGCAATTGGCGGTACTGGATGCCCAGGGCCGGGTAGCCGCTTATACGGGCAGCAAATGCATTGCCGCCGCCGGTCACCAAACGGGCGACGGGTTTTCCGTACAGGCTAACCTCATGGAGAAGCCGAGCGTATGGCCCGCAATGCACCGGGCTTTCGAAGCCTCCGCAGGAAAACCATTAGCCGAAAGGCTGCTGCTCGCCCTGGAAGCAGCGGAGGCAGAAGGGGGGGACATTCGCGGTAAGCAATCCGCCGCTATCCTGGTGGTGGGCGCCGAAGCCACCGGTAAGCCGTGGGTGGACCGAAAAGTGGATCTGCGGGTGGCCGACCACGAAGAACCGTTAAAAGAATTGCGCCGCCTGCTCAAGGTGCACCGCGCATACGAACACATGAACGCAGGAGATCTGGCGGTAGAGAAAGGCGAAATCGAAAAAGCCATGGAAGAATATGCTCAGGCCGAAGCGATGTTTCCCGGCAACCTGGAAATGAAATACTGGCAGGCCGTTAACCTCGCCAATCTGGGACGGATGGAGGAGGCGCTGCCGTTGTTTGCCGAGGTATTTAAAAAGGATGCCAACTGGAAAAAGTTGACCCCACGGCTGACGGTCAATGGGTTATTGACGGTGGATGACGCGGATTTGGAGCGGATTCTCCAGGTCCGGTAGAAGGTAGAAAGTAGAAGGATAACAACTATAGTCTGACAACTCAGGATTTGTGAAAATATGACGCCGCTATTTTTTCGG
>CAYWHT010000464.1:0-1194 GCA_964458135.1 uncultured Saprospiraceae bacterium
GCCCACGAGGTGGGGCACACCCTGGGGTTGTCGCTCAAGTTCGCCGCGAGTTATAACAACCGCGCTTCGGTGATGGACTACCCCCATCCCCTCATCCAACAAGAAGGGCTGTTTATGAATTTCGAAGCGGCCTACGATACCGGCATCGGGGAATGGGATAAAAGAACCATTCTCTACGGTTATCAGGACTTTCCCGGGGGCGTCGAGGAAGAACAAGCTTTGAAAGACATCCTTTCGGAGAATGAGGAGCAGGGCTTTATCTACATCTCCGACCAGGATGCCCGTCCGGCTTACGGCGCCCATCCGGTTGCCCACCTCTGGGACAATGGCGAATCCGCCGTAGCGGAACTGAATCGCATGATGAACGTGCGCCGGCAAGCATTGCAGAACTTCAGCGAAAAGAATATTCCGGAAGGCGCGCCCATGGCTACGCTTGAAAATGTGCTGGTGCCCTTGTATCTCAGCCATCGCTACCAGGTCGAGGCCGTATCCAAGGTCATTGGGGGCGTCAATTATTCCTATGCCGTTCGCGGCGGAAAGGGGCCCGTCAACGAGATGGTCGACGACGCCGCACAGCGCGAGGCTTTAGACGCCTTGCTGGCCACCCTCGAACCCGAATTTTTACGCATCCCCGAAACGGTCATTGATCTCATTCCGCCCCGGGCCAAAGGCTATAACCGCGGCCGGGAACTCTTCAAAATACATACCGGCCTGACCTTCGATCCGTTGGGCGCAGCCGAAGCTTCGGCCCAGCACACCATTCGCTTCCTGCTGGAACCGCACCGCCTGGCCCGGGTCATCGAACAATCGGCCCGCGGGGGCGGTGATCGCCTCTCCCTCGATGAATTGCTCGACAAAACCCTCGGCGCCGTACGGGTAGAACGCGGCCAAACCGAATTCCAAAAAGAACTGGCCCGCATGACCGAGAAATTAGTCCTCCGGCGCCTCATGGAAATCGCCGGGGAAGAAAGCGCCATGAAACAGGTTTCCGCCATGGCCTGGCTCAAAATCAACCAAACCGAAAAACGACTCGAACAGCAGTCGGGCTATACCCAAGACCCCGGCCAGCTGGCCCACTATACCTACCTGCTGGAGCAAATCCGGCTCTTTAAACGGCAACCCGGGGCGTACCAGATGCCGCAAACGCCGGATTTGCCGGATGGCTCCCCCATTGGATGCGGGAAGTAGTGGTAG
>CAYWHT010000464.1:1204-4000 GCA_964458135.1 uncultured Saprospiraceae bacterium
AGGTAGTTGAAAACCTGGTTTGATAATCGTTCGGCGCACCCTTAGGTGCAGCCGGTTTGTAACAATGAGGTGCTTTAAAGTTGGCTTGGCGCTCCGTAGGAGCAGCCTCTCAACTCGCGTTTGCACTGTTGGTTGACGCCCTTCGTCGCCGGCCGGATGATGGTCGATGGCGGGGGGCGGGCCTTTCATCCAACCTTTCCCCTCTCCAGACGTTTACTCCAGACAAAATCCAATGACCTATCCCGTTGCAGGCGGATCACGATCGGAAGTTAAGCCGGGAGGAACTCCTGGATATTGGCCGCGCCTGGTTTCAAGCGCAGGGGTGGACGCCCTTTCCCTTTCAGTTGGAGACCTGGCAGGCTTATCTCGACGGTTGCCACGGCCTGGTCAATGCGCCCACGGGTAGTGGAAAGACCTATTCTTTGCTGACGCCCATCCTTCTGGAGTTTATCCGGCAGCAGCCAGAGCGGCGGGATCAGACCGAAAACGGATTGCGGGCGGTCTGGATCACTCCCATCCGGGCGCTGACGCGGGAAATACAGTCGGCCGCCCAGCGCGCCGTGGAGGAGCTCGGCTTAGAGTGGCGGGTAGCCATTCGCTCCGGGGATACTAAATCCAGTGAACGCAGCAAACAAAAGCGGCGGCCGCCGGAAATCCTGATCACCACTCCCGAAAGCTTGCATCTGCTGTTGGCTTCCAAGGGATACGCCAGGTATTTCCGCCACCTGCAAACCGTAGTCGTTGACGAGTGGCACGAACTGCTGGGCTCGAAGCGAGGGGTGCAAATGGAATTGGCCCTGTCGCGCCTTAAAGGCCTCCTGCCCGAACTCAAAGTCTGGGGCATTTCAGCGACCATCGGCAATATGGACGAAGCGCTCGAAGTACTATTGGGCAACTCGATCGAAGGGAACAACTACCAGGTTATCCGCGCCCGAATCGATAAAAAGATCGAGCTGGAATCCGTGCTCCCCGACGAAATCGATCGTTTTCCCTGGGCGGGCCACCTAGGCATCAAGCTGGCGGAGAAGATCCTTCCCATCATCGAAAATAGCCGGAGTACGCTCATCTTCACCAATACCCGGGCACAATGCGAAATCTGGTATCAGCACCTGTTGGCTATCGATCCCGATCTGGCGGGCGCGATTGCGATGCACCACGGTTCCATCAGCCGGGAATTGCGCGACTGGGTGGAGGGCGCCCTGCACGATGCGACCCTGAAGGCCGTCGTGTGCACCTCCAGTTTGGATTTGGGGGTTGATTTCCGGCCGGTAGAAACCATCATACAGGTGGGCAGCCCCAAAGGTGTAGCCCGTTTTATGCAGCGCGCCGGCCGCAGTGGGCACCAGCCCGGAGCAACGAGCCGGATCTATTTCGTGCCCACCCATTCGCTGGAATTAATCGAAGCGGCGGCGTTGCGGCAAGCCGTAGGGGTAAAAGCACTGGAAAGCCGGATGCCTCATATACGTTCCTTCGATGTTCTTTTGCAATATCTCGTCACCCTGGCGGTGTCGGATGGCTTCCGTCCCCGCGATATTTTACCCGAACTGCGGGGTACCTACGCCTACCGCAGCCTGACCGATGACGAGTGGGGCTGGTTGCTCGATTTTATCACTACCGGCGGCCAATCGCTTTACGCCTACGACGAATACCGCAAGGTGGAAGTGGAAGAAGGCATCTATCGCGTCAACAACCGGCGCACCGCCATGCGCCACCGAATGCAAATCGGAACCATCACCTCGGATGCCAGCCTCAATGTCAAATACGTTAGCGGAGGGCGCATCGGCAGTATTGAGGAGTGGTTTATCGCCCAGCTCAAACCGGGGGATACTTTCTGGTTTGCCGGCCGTAGTTTAGAGCTGGTGCGCATTAAGGACATGACCGTGCAGGTGCGGCGCAGCAAAAAGAAAAAAGGGAAAATACCGACCTGGCTGGGTGGCAAGATGCCGCTATCGTCCCAATTGTCCGCCTTCCTGCGCACCAAGATGGACGAACTGACGCGCGAGGAACTCCACGATATTGAGCTCCGGCAAGTACGGCCCCTGATCGAATTACAGAAGCAGCGTTCGTACGTGCCCAACGAACGCCAGCTGCTCATAGAGTATTTCAAAAGCCGGGAAGGCTACCACTTGATTGTCTATCCCTTTGAAGGGCGCAACGTACACGAAGGCATGGGCGCCTTGATCGCCTACCGGATCTCCCAACTCCGCCCCATCAGCTTTTCCATCGCCATGAATGATTACGGCTTTGAGTTGCTCTCCGATAGCGCAATCCCCATCGAGGAGGCGTTGGAAAATGGCTTGTTCGAGCCGCGGGGCCTGGCGCGCGATATCCAGTCGAGTCTCAACGCCGCCGAACTAGCCAAGCGGCGCTTCCGGGATATCGCACGCATCGGCGGCTTGGTATTTCAGGGCTTTCCCGGCAAACAAAAAAAGGATCGCCATCTGCAATCTTCCTCACAATTGTTCTTCGATGTCTTTCACGATTACGAACCTTCCAACTTGCTGCTGAGCCAGGCCTACGATGAGGTGATGAGCTTTCAATTACAGGAAGCCCGGATGATGGAAGCCCTTCACCGAATCAACCGGCAGGAGATCTTGCTCAGCCGACCGGATAAGGCCACGCCCTTTGCCTTTCCGATTATCGTCGACCGCCTGCGGGAGCGATTGAGCTCGGAAAAACTGGAGGATCGAATACGGAAGATGAAATTGAGTTTGGAGAAGGGGTGATTGGCAGTTATAGTCCGCCAACCCAAAATTTGTGATTGCTGACTTGCTCTTTTTAGCTTCGCTGATCGTC
>CAYWHT010000465.1:0-3988 GCA_964458135.1 uncultured Saprospiraceae bacterium
GTTGATGATTACTACCAACAGTGCATCCGTTATCTGATTTACGGCAACGTATTGCGCAATAACACCTATCCGCTTTCGGTAAGCGCCGAGCGCGCCTTTCAAGCCCTCGAAGTGGGTCGCTTTGCCGCAGTCAGCGGCGCCGGCGCCGTAGCCCACGGTAGTACCGGGGCGGGCAACGACCAGGTTCGCTTCGATCTGGTTTTTCAGATTTTGGGGCAGGATTTGGAAATCATCACCCCCATACGCGACTTGCAGCTTTCCCGCCAGGAAGAGATTGAATACCTGCAAAAGCACGGTATCGACTGGAGTTGGGAAAAGGGGCAATACTCCATCAATCAAGGATTGTGGGGCACCAGCGTCGGCGGCGCCGAAACCCTGACCTCCGACCAACCGTTGCCCGAAGAGGCCTATCCCTCTCAACTCAAAGAGACCACTCCCCGTGAAGTCACCCTCCACTTTTCGGAAGGGGAGCTCACCGGCGTGGATGACCAGCATTTCGACGCGCCGGTGGCCGCCATCCGCCAGCTGCAATTGCTCGCCGCCCCTTACGCCATCGGGCGCGATACGCACGTCGGCGACACCATCATCGGCATCAAGGGCCGCGTCGGTTTCGAAGCGGCGGCGCCCCTGATCATCATCAAAGCCCACCACCTGCTCGAAAAACACGTATTGACCAAATGGCAACAGTACTGGAAGGAACAACTCGGCAACTGGTACGGCATGCTACTGCACGAGGGGCAGTTCCTCGAACCCGTTATGCGCAATATCGAAACCTTTATGGCCGATACCCAACACCCGGTAAGCGGCCAAGTATTCCTCCAGCTGCATCCCTATCGCTTCGAACTCCTGGGCGTAGCATCCGAATTCGACCTGATGAACAGCACCTTCGGTGAATACGGGGAAATGAATAAAGGCTGGAGCGGCGCCGACGTACGCGGATTTACCAAGGTGCTCGCCAACCAGGGCAAGATTCACCAATTCGTCCGGCAACAAAAAGTGGAACGCCCATGATACGAGCAGGCATAATCGGTGGCGGTGGGTATGCGGCCGGTGAGCTGATTCGGCTGCTCCGGCGCCATCCGCAAGTGGAAATTGCCTACGTGCATAGCCACAGTCAAAGCGGCAAAGCCGTTAGTGATGTCCATCAAGACTTGGTTGGTGAATGCGCGCTGCCGTTCACCGACCAACTATCCTGGGAAGTGGAGGTGCTCTTCCTGTGCATGGGGCACGGTCAATCGCGTCAATTTATCGAGCAGCAGCAACCGCCGGAAGGGATCGCCATCATCGACCTGAGCCAGGACTACCGCCTGGACGAAAGTTTCGTCTACGGTTTGCCAGAGCTCCATCGCGACGCCATTGCGCAAAGCCGCCGCGTGGCCAACCCCGGCTGCTTCGCCACGGCCATCCAATTGGGGCTCTTGCCGCTGGGCAGGGCCGGCCTGCTGCGGGACGAAGTGCACATCCACGCCATTACCGGCTCCACCGGAGCCGGGCAATCTCCTTCCCCAACTACGCATTTTAGTTGGCGGCAGGGTAACGTGTCGGTGTACAAAGCCTTCCGCCATCAACACCTCAAAGAGGTTAACCGCAGCCTGCAGCAACTGCAAACCGGTGGGATTCCCACTTTGAATTTTCTTCCCCTAAGGGGCAACTTCACCCGGGGCATTTTCGCTAGCCTGTACACCCGGCAGGAAGGCGCAGCCGCCGAGTTGCAACAATTGTACGAGGAATATTACCGGGATCATCCCTTTGTTCACCCGCTGGAGGCCAACCCCAGCCTCAAGCAGGTCGTTAACACCAATAAGTGTTTGTTACAAGTACAAAAATACGATGACAAATTGCTCATCATTAGCGCCATCGACAATCTATTGAAAGGAGCTTCCGGTCAGGCGGTTCAGAATATGAATTTGCTTTTCGGTCTTCCCGAAGCGACGGGGCTGCAACTCAAAGCCATTGCATTCTAATAGGACGGAGCAATTTGCTACTTTTCTATCGCAAATCAACTATTATGTACCATTTTACCAGATTCAGCGACGTCGGTGATTTGGAAGCCCTACTCAAAATCGCCGGGCAACTCAAAGAACAACCCGGTCTGCTGGAAAATCTCGGCATACAAAAGAGCCTGGTCTTGTTATTTTTCAATCCCAGCCTGCGCACTCGACTAAGCACCGAAAAGGCCGGCCGCAACCTCGGCATGCAAGTCATCAACCTGTCTACCGACAAGGGTTGGAAAATTGAATTTGAAGACCAGATTGTCATGGACGGCGACCGCCCCGAGCATATTCGGGAGGCCGCCGCCGTCATCAGCCAATACGCCGATATTATCGGCATCCGTTCCTTTCCCGGACTTCAGGACCGCGAAGCCGACGAAGCGGAACCGATACTGAGCAAGTTCGTAGAGTTTGCCACGGTGCCCGTGGTCAGCCTGGAATCCGCACAGCGCCATCCCCTCCAATCCCTGGCCGACCTGATGACCATCCGGGAATTCAAAAAGCGGGGTCGCCCCAAAGTGGTGTTGAGCTGGGCGCCCCACCCCAATGCTTTACCCCATTCCGTTCCGAATTCCTTTCTGGAATGGATGCGGGAAGAGGATGTTGAGTTGGTGCTAACCCATCCCGAAGGATACGAACTTAGTGAAACCTTCACCAAAGGGGTTGAGATAGAATACGACCAGCAAAAAGCCCTGCGCGATGCGGATTTCGTCTACGCCAAAAACTGGTCGTCCTACCAACAGTATGGGCGAGTGCTGCGCCGGGATAGAGAGTGGATGATCACCCCCGAAAAGATGGCCCTGACTAAGGAGGGGTATTTCATGCACTGCTTACCGGTGCGGCGCAACGTCGTAGTTGCCGATGCCGTACTGGACGGCCCCCAATCCTTGATCCTGGAACAAGCTAAAAACCGCACCTTCGCCACGCAGGCCGTCCTGCACGGCATGTTGCAGTATTTGCTTCATCCGGAGTTTAAAAGCAGGACCCACGATAGGAGGGCGGGGCATGCTAGTAGCGCCACCCACGGATGACTGGTTTTTTGGTAGTTGGCAGCGCTCGTCCTCCTTTCTCAGATGGGCGCCATTTTTACCCGGCCGACAAAGAAGGACGGGCAGCATTCACTACTCCTATGCAGAATCTTCACATCTTAAAAATCGGAGGCAAGGTCATCGAAGATGGTCCGCTTCTGGATACCGTGCTGCAAAAATTTGCCGGGTGGACGGGCCCGCGTATTCTAGTGCATGGAGGTGGTAAGCGGACGGACCAGTTATGTAATCAGCTCGATATCGAGCCCCGTATGCATGCTGGTCGCCGCATCACCTGCGCCGATACGCTGGAAGTAGTTGCTATGGTATACGCCGGCTTGCTAAACAAGCAAATTGTCAGTCGACTGCAAGCTCAGCAGGTCGATGCGATCGGATTGAGCGGGGCCGACGGCAATACCATTCGGGCGAGCAAACGCGTGGTAGGAGCCATTGATTACGGCTATGCCGGCGATATCGAATATATTAATACCGATTCAATCGAGCGCTTACTTTCCGCCGGTTTGAGCCCTGTATTCTGCGCCATCACCCACGACGGCAGCGGCCAACTGCTCAACACCAATGCCGACACTATTGCCGCTCGCCTGGCCATGGCCCTTGCGGGCAGTTACCAGGTGAAATTGCATTATTGCTTTGAGAAAAACGGCGTCCTGCTTGACCCCAACGGTGATCATTCGGTGATTCACCAACTGAATCCGCAGGAGTATCAGCAATACCAGGCATCTGGCGCCATTAACGAAGGCATGATTCCGAAACTCGATAACGCCTTTGCCGCCCTGGATCAAAAAGTAGCAGAGGTTTTTATTGCGGGGCCCGAAACTTTGGGCAAAGGAGGAACTAAAATAGTGAAGGGTGAAGGGTATTAGTGATTAGTGCCGGCCCGCCCTCTGGGAGGCGGGCCGGCAGCTACGAGTTACACACCTCTTTTTAGGCAGCCTGAAGGGCTGCCATAAC
>CAYWHT010000466.1:0-3982 GCA_964458135.1 uncultured Saprospiraceae bacterium
GGCGGAAAAAGAGCAAGTCAGAATTCACAAATTTTGGGTTGTCAGACTATAAATCCACTTTCGTACGAATGTGGATTTTTTTATTGTACTTTCGTTACTCGTCATAAATCCCGCTATCTATAGTCTGCCAAGTTAGCATTTACAAACTTTGGGTTGGCGGGCTTATAATGCGTCAAGCATTGCTCAAATGCTGATGGGGCGCTCCATTCAGGGTGGTGGAAGCAAAGCGGTGGATTTTCGGCAGACGAAAATTTTTAAATCCAAACGACTCATGGAAATTTTTGCTCTTTCGACCCTTTTGCTCGCCGGAGCGGGGGTTTACCTGTTTGCCAAGATATTTCCCAACTTTCGCCCGGGCAGTAAAAAGATACAAGCCGATTTGCGGAAGATGCGCGAAGAGCTGCAGGAAACGGCGGATACCCTGATTCCGCTGACCGCCGCCGAACTAGAAAACCTGGCCGCCAAACCCGGCGAACAAAGCGCGAAAAAAGGATTCACCAAAAAATACCGGGGCATCTACACCACTATCTTCCACGAACCGGTGGTCGCCTATATCTACAAAAAGTACCTGCGATCCGGTAAAGAAGCTCTTCTGTTGGCAAAAACAGCCCGTACCGATTTTTACTACTGGATCCGGCCCAAAGGCATTCAATTGGTGATAAACGAAAAACTCATCGGCACCCTGCAGCACGACCGAAAACTCTACGGCGGAAAGAACCGGCGCCTGATAGCCAGCTTGCGGGAAGAAGAAGAGGGGTACATGCCGGTGATCGTGGGAGAGCGGGAAGTAGGAGCAATCCGCAAGGAGGCGGTGGAAAAAGAGAAGTCCGAACTCAGCAGCCGGGCTTTTAGTTACGTGGCAAAAGAACTGAGCGAAGGAGAAAAAGCTCTACTCATGGCCTACGTCATCCTGGATCTTACCCAACGTCAGCTGCAATAAGTTTCTGCCGGGCTTGGTATTTATGGCTAATCTGTTTTTATTTGTTGATGCCTTCTTGGTCAAAAGCCTCCACATGCTCAATTTTCGGAGCCGAAAGGGTCTCCGGACGATCCAAAAGCCGTGGAAGAGTTGATTTGAAAAGACGGCAAGAACTATTTGCCGTTTGCGTTGTTTCGCAGAAAATGTTAGAAATTGTCAGGAGTTTGCCCTTGGGCCTGCAAATGACCTTCTATGAAACTTCACTTTCCCATTTTTTTATTCAAGAGTAGGGCCCTGCCCTCCACTATTGAATGTAGCACTGCTAAAAGGCTCAAAAATGGCTTCGTGAGCACTCCAATAGGGTCGTTTTCGGCATCAAAAGCAAACTCCCGATAAACTCTTAATTAACTTACGATCGGCTTATTAAATTCATAGCGATGAGTCTTTCAAAAAAGGTCAGTCTGATCATTTATCGGTTCCGGGAACGCGGGCTCGAAGTCTTTCTGGTGAATAACGAAGAGAAGCATTGGGAAATTCCCCAGGGAGAACTGGAAACGGAGCATTCCGAATCGATAATGAGTGATGAGCGCACCATCGAGTTAGATCCCGTCAAGCACCAAGACGGGGAAGAAATGGAAGCTCTGGCCGTAGAAGGAGAATGGCACGATATTCCCTCCCTCAAAGGCATGCTTATCAAAGACGCCGCCTTCCTTAAGGATAAGTTCAAAGAGATGGAGCAGGGAACGTTTATAACCGTAAAAGACGCCTTCAAAAAGGTTTTGCCTCACCAATACGCCTTTCTCAAGGAGTTGAAGGAGGTATTGCGTGACCGCAACTCGCTCAAAAACCTTTGACCGTTTTCCGGCTATTAATGCGGTGGCGAGCCAGCGCCAGGAGCATCATCAGCTGTTCGGCCTCGGATAAGTTGGTATTGTCGATGACTACGGCGTCCTCTGCGCGCCGCAAGGGGCTGTCGGTGCGGGTAGTATCGATCTGATCCCGCGAGGCCAAATTTTGGCGGATGGCCTCCCGATCGGGTTTCTGCCCCTGTTGGAGCAACTGTTTGTAGCGCCGGCGAATGCGTTCCTCGGTTTCGGCGGTGAGAAAAATTTTGAGTTCCGCCTCGGGAAAAACGACCGTGCCGATGTCCCGGCCATCCATGGCGATGCCTTTCTCGGCGCCCAGGATGCGCTGTTGGGCAACCATTGCCCGCCTAACCGCCGAAATGGCCGCTACCGGACTCACCAACTGCGAAACTTTCATTTGCCGGATCTCTCCCTCCACATCCTCTCCATTTAACCAGGTATGGTGGCCGTCGGCTTCCGGCGAAAAATGAATGTCGATCTGGCTGAGGGCCTCGCGAATCGCTCCGGAATCGGTAAGCGGAATATTATTCCTGAGAAAATAAAGGGTTACGGCCCGGTACATGGCGCCCGAGTCGATGTAAATGTAGTGCAGCTCGCGGGCGAGCGCCCGGGCGAGGGTGCTCTTCCCGCAAGACGAATAGCCGTCAATGGCGATGATAATGGATTTCACAGTTTGGTTTCCTTTTGGGGGGCTCAAAAAATGACGGCTCCGCACGAGTGGTGCAAAGCCGCTGATTGCTTAATTCGAATAGCCAACCCGTCGTCCTCTTTTAGTACTCATCTTCGTTGAATAGAAAATCGTCCTTACGCGGATAGTCGGGCCAGATATCCTCAATGCCTTCGTAAACTTCTCCTTCGTCTTCCATTTGTTGCAGATTCTCGATTACTTCCAGTGGAGCTCCCGAACGAATAGCGTAGTCTATCAGTTCGTCCCGGGTTGCCGGCCATGGAGCCTCTTCCAAATGGTAAGCAAGTTCTAGCGTCCAGTACATAGTACACCAGTGTTTAAAATGGTTTTTTCCCTGCGATGCCGTTCTACAACGCTTCGATTTTTGGGTTGCAAAAACGTAGGGAAATAATGTTTACACGTTTGGTTTCAAGAATTACACTCACTTTAAAAAAGTTCTGCACAATCGCAAAAAAATGAAGAGTTTTTAGAGGATTCCTCTCCTTTTTTTCTTCCGCCAGTGGGCGTCAGATTATGCCGTAAGCCTCCGTTCACGCCTCGGTAATCCGGAGAACGCTTAGCGGTAAGCGCCGATAACTTTATAAGAGGCGTTTTCGTACCCCGCTGGCCATTTGCCCAATTCGTAGGAATTGACCGGGCCGGTGGGGTCGCAAATGTAATAAGAAAGACCAGCGTGACGAACCGCGGCACCCTCCATCCCGGGCGCCGCTACGGCGATGGTCAGATGGTCGGGAAATGCTAGAATCAGCATGGGCAGATCCAGCAATTCCCTGACCAGGCGAAAAAACAGGGCCGAGCGATCTTCACAATCCGAGTAGGGGTAATGAAAAACCTCATCGGCGATCATCGGTTTGCTACGCCCGAAATAAGCCTTGTCATCCCGGTACTCGAAGGAAGAACGGGTCAGTGCGACCAGTAGTTCAAGGGATTTCTTGGGGCTTTTGTCCCGCAATAAATTGCGGAGTTGCGGAAGCAGGGAATTGGCGACGACGCCGGACAGGGGAACTTCCATGTATTGGCTTTCGGCAATATAGGGATAGTCTTTCATCAAATCGATGACGGTTTTATCGATTTCAAATTGCAAGTGGTATTGCTTTTCGCCGTAAAAAAAGGTAAGCGTCCGGTAGGTCGGCCGGGTGCGCAATTGCGGCAATTGCGGCAGATAGAAAGAAAAAGGCTTGCCGCCGGCCCCCGGGCGATAGCTCAGTAAATAGAGGGCTTCGGGCGCCGCTTCGGATTGGCGGATGTTGGTCAGGTTGACGAATACCCGCCCTTTATCCCGGATCATGGGCACTTCGAAGATCTCTTCGGGGGAATATACGTACAGGTACACCCGGTTTTTGAAGAAGGTCAATCGGGTGTCGTAGCCGGCTTCCGTCAGCAAAAACCAAGCAGTGAGCTCCTGCTGCAAGCCGGGTTGCCCGTGTAAAATGCCGCTTACGGTACGGCGTAGCAGGCGGTAAAAAAGCCAATCGTTGAGCCGGTATCGCCGGCGGTAATGCTCCAGAC
>CAYWHT010000467.1:0-3975 GCA_964458135.1 uncultured Saprospiraceae bacterium
CAGTGTACTAGCACAAAAATGGTGAAGGGAGCACCCCAATCTGGTATTTTTGTGGCATCAAAAGCAAACTCACAACAAGATCGTATGAACACCGTCCTTACCCATTAATCACTCGTTCGGCTTCAGCATCAATCCCGCGCCTTCGGTTCCCAGGCGGTAAACCACCATTGCTTCTTGTCCGGTAGGTTGCCCATCCTTGTAGACGGGAAATTTGCGCAGCAGGACATTGCCCTGAAATTCGAAGCGATCGTCCCCCTTGTATTGGGGGCGGTACTTGTCGGGCATTTCCGCCAGGCCGATTTCGGAATAAAAACGGGAAGAAAAGTAAGCAAAGGCGTGCACTCCGGCCTGGGGTGGCTCTGCTGCCTTACGGGTAAAGATGAATACTTCCGGTTGATCGTCATCATTGAGGTCTTTGACGACGGCGCTCTTTATCCGGCCCGGAATCCGGCGGTTGACGCCCTGCAGGGTGGCGCCGTTCTTTGCCCCCCTGAGTAGCAGGGTGCTTTGCCCCTCCGCGGTGGTTTCGGTCAGGGTGAAGCGGTAGTCGCCAAATTGCAATTCCCGCCGGAAAGTCTCGGATTCTCCGGGCCTGGCGGCTTGCGGGGCGGATTCGTTTTGGATCCTGCCCTGGTCGGTTTCCGGGGTATTGCAAGCCAATACTAAAACCATCAATAAAAAGCCGGACAGGGAGGTGTAAATATTCATGGAGCATTATTTTATGAATGGCGTTGCTTCCATTTTTATAGTCTGCTAAGTCAGGATTCACAAATTTTGGGTTGGCAGACTATACCCCAAGGTAATCAGGATTCTATTTTCCCCAGCATAGTCATCCGCCACTTCCCCGGGGATTTTTGCTCGAATACGGCCCGGTAATCGGAGGGGCGGCCCAGGAATTTGCCCCAGATAAATCCTTCCTTATTGCGGGCGTCTCTGATTTTTATCCAGGGATGGGTGGCCCCGCCGATGGTTTCTTGGCGCTTGGTTACCTCCAGCACTTCCACGATATCGAAGTTGACCATGGTCAGGATGCGGCTGTTCAAATTTGGCGCCGAACGCAGGCGCACTCCATCACCCGTGATCACTCCGTAATGGTTCTCCGGGTATTTTCCGGGAGGCGCGGCGCAATAATAGGGCGCAGTAAACCGGGTGCGACCGCTGCTGAAGGCGCCGCCGTTTTGCAGCGTTTGCTCCAGGATCTTCCAGAGGTTGGAGGTTTGGGTGCTGGCTTCGGATTTGAGATCCCAGTAGCGGGTGAAGGCATCCAGCCCGGAGAGGGAATCGGAAGGAGGCCCGACGGTAATCCCCTCGTCCAGGCATTCCATTACCGGCAGGATACGCTTATTTTGGACAGCCCGGAACAGTTGCTCCCGAAAGACGAAAAAGGCGGTGTCGGTTAGCCCTTCGTCAACGGGATAAATCTTTCCCGCTTCTTTGACTTGCCGGGCCGGCAGGGTATCTGCTTTTGCGGATAAGAATTGCCGGTATTGCCGCCTCAGGGTTTGGCGGTCGGGAAGATCGGAGGATTCGGGGGTGGCGTCGGCGGCGCCTTCGGAGGCGTTGTTCGCCCGGCCGCAACCGAGGAGCAGCAGCAAGGAAAAAAAGAATACGGAAAACCGCCGATGATGGGTTCGATAAGCAGTCATAGGGGGTGGCCTTTGTGCTTTTGGTTAATCTTTTAGAGCTACCATTCCAGTCAATCCGCAGTTTGCATGGGGTGGAGGTTGCGCCCCATCCCGATGGCCGGTGTAAAAAGAAAAAGCCCGTACGCCGCAATAATAGGGTACAGGCTTTTTCCGGTATTGGTCGTTGCCGTAAGCGGGAATTACTTGGCTTTAACCTGTACCCCCCGCTTGGCTTTGTTGCTGGGTAGCGTGCCGAATACGTGATCCCAAATGGGCGAGCTAACGCCGAACAGCACGGTATTGTCGCCGTAATGGTGGATAGCGTGGTTGGTCCATAAGGTTTTCAGAAAGTTGTTGGGCGCCCGGAAAATGTGCACCGAGAAGTGAACCAACAAGTAGAAAGCGTAGCCCACCATGAATCCGGCCAAGAAGGAGAAGGAATACTTGTCCAGAATAAGCTCGAAAATGACCAGCAGCAGGGTGCCTACGACGACGCTCAACAGGGGCGGCAAAGCCAGCCGCTGCTTATCCTTGGGGTAATCGTGGTGGATGCCGTGCATGGTGTAGGCGATCTTCTTATTCGCTTCACTCGTCGGTGGCAAGTGATAGACGTTTTTGTGGACGGTGTATTCGGCAAAAGTGAAAAACAGCCACCCCAGAAAGAAGAGCCCTACGATTTGCAGCACCGTCAGATCGGTGGCCAGGGTGGTGTAATAAATGAGCCCGATGGCGTAAAGGAAAAACATGCTCACCGGAATTGCGATATGGGTGCGCGTGAAATAGTCGAGCCACTGGTTTTTAAACAATGGTGGCGACAAATCTTCTTGTCCTTTTTTAAAATTTTGCTTCTTCATAGAACAGGGTTGCTTTTTTTTACGATGCCGGCGGTAGTTTTCACCGAACTATTTCGCTTTTCACAACTAAAATTAAGTATCCTGGTTCAAGAAAGGATCATTAAATCCTCAGGGATTGACGCGTTTGACGTACGTATTTTTTGTATTTGATTTTGTAGGCCCGGTAGATGCGCCGGATGCTTTCCCGGTAAGGGGAGGGCGGTTCATCGTGGGAGAGGAAGCCTTGCTGGCGCATCCACTCGTCGTTGTAAACTTTTCCGAGGTAGCGGGTGCCGTGATCCGGGAACAGGACGACGACCACATCTTCCGGTTTTAGCTGGTGTTTGAGTTTGAAAACGCATTGCATGGCGGCGCCGCTGGAGTAGCCCACCAACAAGCCCTCCTGGGCGGCCAGTTGGCGGGTGCGGTGGGCGCTGTCGCGATCGGTGACCTTGATAAATTCGTCAATCAGGTCGAAGGCGACATTATCGGGAATGATGGTTTTTCCGAGGCCTTCTATTTTGTAGGAATAGATTTCGTTTTTGTCAAAAAGACCGGTTTGCCAGTACTTGCGCAGGACGGAGCCGTAGGCGTCTACCCCGATGATCCGGATGTTGGGGTTGCGTTCTTTCAAGTAGCGAGCCGTGCCGGACAAAGTACCGCCCGTGCCCGCACAACAAACGAAGTGGGTGATGCGTCCCTGGGTTTGTTGCCATATTTCGGGGCCGGTGGTGTGGTAGTGGGCCCGGGAATTGTTCAGATTGAAGTTTTGGCCGAGGTAATAGGAGTTGTTGATTTCCCGGGCGAGTTGTTCGGCGCGGGAGTAATAAGAGCGGGGGTCTTCGGGCTCCGCATCGGCGGGGCAAACGACGACTTCAGCGCCCATGGACCGCAGCAGGGCGATCTTTTCGCGGGAAGCTTTGCTGGTCACCGTTAGTACGCACTTGTATCCCTTCAGACTGCTGACCATGGCAAGGCTGTAACCCGTATTGCCCGAGGTGGCCTCGATGATGGTGCCGCCCGGTTGCAACTTTCCGCTGCGTTCGGCTTGTTCGACCATGTACAAGGCGATGCGATCTTTAGCGGATTGACCGGGGTTGAATGCTTCCACTTTACCGAAAACGGTGGCCGGCAAATTGTGGCCAATGCGGCTGAGCCGGATAAGCGGAGTGTTGCCGATGGTTGCTAATACACTTTCGCAATGCATAAAGGCTTGTTGATTTTCTGAAATGGTTGTTTTTTAGATGCAGTACCAACTTCCCTGCCCCTACCGGCACAACCATAATCATGACCGGTTAGAAATTTCGTGCTTTTGCATTAGGCTCCGGGGTTGTCTCTCTTACAGCCCTTGCGCCAGGACGGCCACCACTTGAAGTGGCTAAATTAATAAAATTCGGGTCAATTCGTTTTCGGGAAGTATCATTTGAAATCAGTCGAAAGAGTTAGCGCCTTGGGAACTAAGTACCTGACCGTTTTCGCGGCTTCTTTCGGCGATAGACTGCGCCAGCTCTCCCCGC
>CAYWHT010000468.1:0-3966 GCA_964458135.1 uncultured Saprospiraceae bacterium
CCCGAACCCCGACTTTACCGCCAATTGGGTCAACGACATCAGCTGGAAAAACTTGTCCTTCGGCTTCCAGTGGCAGTACCGGAAAGGCGGTGACATCTACTCCTCCACCATCGCTTCTTTGATGGCGCGTGGCAACACTGTGGACACCGACGTTGATCGCTTCCAGCCCATCATCCTTCCGGGCGTAAGAAACGACGGCACCCCGAACGATATCCAGACCTACATGGGAGATTCCTTCTTCTCGGCCTACTTCTCCGACGAGGGAGGAGTGTTTGACGGCACTTTCATTCGCCTGCGCTCCGCTTCCCTGGGCTACAACGTACCGCAATCGGTACTGGAAGGCACGCCCTTCGGACGCTTGAGCATCCAGCTAACCGGTGACAACCTGTGGTACCGCGCCCCGAATACCCCGGATGGCATCAACTTCGACCCGGAAGTACTTAGCCTGGGTGTAGGCAACGGACGCGGATTCGACTTCCGTACCGGCCCGACCGGTCGTCGCTACGGAGTTTCGGTAAATGTAACGTTCTAAGGAAATAGTGCACATTGTTTTTGTTGCATAAAGATTGTGCATCAGAGCGGGTAAAGTACATCCGATTTCGATCACCAGTGCAATTGCTTTGTATCTGGAGCTGCTTTACCCTAATTTAGAACTACGCTATAACAATAAAATTAATATGAAAAAAATATCACGCATATCAATACTCCTGTTGGCCTTCTTAGTGGGATTCGTGTCCTGCGACCTCACGGAGCTGGATTTTGAAAATCCCAACCAGGTGACTCCGGATCAGGCCAGCATCAACGATTTGTACAATAGCGTGCAACTCGAATTCAACGAATTTTTTGAAGATTACTGGTACGAAAATGCCTCCACAGTTCGCATGGTGGCCGCTACCGGGGCTTTTGATTACTTCAACCACTTGAGCCCGCAGGGGCTGAACAACGGCTGGACTACTGCTTATGCGGAATTCCTGCCGGATGCTCGCACGGTTGTGGAGAACGCCCAGGAGCGTGGATTTAATATCCACAGCGGATCGGCCAAGATCATGGAAGCTTACATTCTGATGGCTTTAGTTGACATGTTCGCCAACGTGCCTTATTCCGAAGCGTTGCAGGGAACCGACGTCATTTCTCCAACCGCTGATCCGGGCGCGGAGGTATACGCCGCCGCTGAGGCCCTGTTGGACGAGGCTATCTCAGAATTGGAAAACGCCGGTGGCGCGCCGGCGCCGGCCAGTGATTTGTTCTACAACGGGGATCCGTCGAAGTGGATCGCTCTGGCCAAATCGCTGAAGCTTCGCCTGGCCGTTACGACACGACTGGTGAACGGCGATGCGGCCTCCACCATCAACAGCCTGGTGGCGGAAGGCGATCTGATTGACGAAGCTTCGGAAGACTTCGCCTTTCCCTACGGAACGACTCAGCTGAATCCGAACTCCCGGCATTTCTTGTACAACGATGCGTACGAGGCCTCCGACGGAGATTATCAATCTAACTACTACATGTGGTTGCTCCGGGCCGACAAGGAAGACGCTGAAGGCAATGCCGTGGTCGACCCGCGTATCCGCTTATACTTCTACCGTCAAACCTCTAATTCCGCGGATTCCGATCCGAACAACTATTCTTGCTTCTTCTCAATCCTGCCGGATCCGGAGTCAAAGCCGGCCCACTGGGATGCGGTAGACCAGACTCTGCCCTACTGCATCGCCTCGGATGACGGTTACTGGGGACGCGACCACATGAACAACGAGGGCATCCCACCGGATGGTTTCCTGCGCACCGTTTACGGGCTGTACCCGGCCGGCGGCAAGTTTGATGACAACTCTTTCATTAGAACCCAGAATAACGGTATCGACGGAGCCCTGGGGGCAGGAATTCAACCCTTTATGTTGTCTTCTTACGTCGACTTCATGCGGGCCGAAGCCGCCCTCACCCTCGGCACCAATGACGATGCCCGCGCCTTGCTGGAAAGCGGTATTCAAAAGTCGATGGATAAGGTGCTGAGCTTTGCCGATAAGGTGGATTTGTCCAATGTTGTCGGTGAAGACCTCGATGGCAATCCCGTTACTGCCGAGCAAGCTTTTCTGCCTACGGATGAGGATGTTCAATCCTATATCGACTTCGTGTTGGCGGAATACGATGCCGCCGATGCTGACGGAAAACTGAATATCGTAGCCAGAGAGTACTTTATCGCCCTCTGGGGCAATGGCCTCGAAGCCTATAACTTGTTCCGCCGTACCGGTAAGCCCGATAACATGCAACCGGCCCTGGAAGCAAACGCCGGCGAGTTCATCCGGTCTCACTTTTATCCGGCCGACCATATTAACTTGAACTCCAATGCGACGCAGAAAGACCTGACGCTCCCGGTTTTCTGGGATGACGGTTCCGCTGATGTCTATTAATCAAAAGGTTTCAAGAAAAAAGGTGCGGAGCGGTCGGTAGGAAAATACTCCGTACCTGTTTTCCAAACTTGAATTCGCTTCCCGGGTCCTAACCGGATTCGGGCATTGCAAAAACAAATTCAACATGAAAAGATATCATCTTTTATATTTTGTCGTGGTCTTGTTCCTCTTCACTTCTTGCGAAGACGAAGACCTCAAGCCGATCCTCACCTTTGAGGATGCTGGCAAAGGCGCCTTCGTTCGGTTGGTAAGCCTTAACAGAGACCTGGTCATCGACCCAACCAAGATTTCCGAGTCCGGAATCGATATGGATGTCGACTTTGTCGATCCCCAAGGTGGTCAGACCATTACGGATTATAATATCTTCATTTCCTTTGTAGATAATACACCGGACAACGGCGACGCTACGGCCGAAGAAGCGTTGATTCGTTCTTTCGGAACCAGTGATTTCAGCACCAGTGAGATGGGCAATCCAGGTTTAAACGTAAATATTCCTGCCGCGGATATGTTGTCTACCCTTGGCCTGGCGGAATCGGATCTGTCGGCGACGGATCGCTTCACAATCCGCTCGGAAATCATCGATCAGGAGGGGCGGGTTTTCTCGGCCGCTAATTCCGCTCCCCCCATCGCCAACTTTATGGATGCGTTCAACGGGGCCTTCCGGTACAACCTAAACGTAGCCTGCCCGGTTGCCGATGATTTTTATGCGGGAACTTACCAGATGGAGTACGTCACCGAGCCGAATACCGGCGGATTCGGGCCGATCTTCGGCGACCCCGCTCCTACGGTAGAGCTAGAAGCAGCTGGTTCTACGGTGCGTAGCTTCTCCGTAATTTATATTCCCGGAGCGGGCGGTTTTGAACAGACCTTCACCATCGACCTGCTGTGTGATCTCACCCAGGTTCGCCCGCTAGATTCCGGTCTGGCTTGCAGTACCGGATCTATCACCCTCTCGCCGGGCACTGATTTCGGTAGCATGAGCCTTTCCGATGACTCCGAAATGACCATTACGTTGATCAATAACGTTACGGACGGCGGCTGTGGCCTGGCGCCCTACGAAAATGTGATCCGCCTGGTAAAGCAATAAGCCTGGGTTTACTGTTGAAACGGAGATAAGCTTTTTCCAAAAGGTTATTCCGGTAAGTTAAAAAAATCGAACTGCCTGCGGGTAGTTCGATTTTTTTAATTTTTGCCTTTCTCATCCTATCTTTACCTGACCTAATCTCACACCATTTAGACGACCTGCAAGAGCTTGTTGGGATTTATCCTGTGGAATAGTCGCTCTGCGAATTCCACAGGGTAAACCCTTTGGCCTGCAAATGACCCATCAATGGAACACCTCCCTTCACCATTTTTTCGCCCCATAGCGCTGCTATGAGGCTCAAAAGTGGCTTCTCAAGCATCCAAATCCGGTCATTTTCGGCATCAAAAGCAAACTCCCAACAAGCTTTAAACTAAATATTGATTAGTGAATAGTTAATAGTCCTATCTGGGTGGTATGTCTGATCTTCTGTTATAGTCTGACAACATGAGATTTGTGAAAATATGACGCCGCTATTTTTTC